>JAYVZM010000076.1:0-15358 GCA_043783345.1 Verrucomicrobiota bacterium | reverse complement strand
GACGTGGTGCCCAGGCTGCGGCGATTTCTCGGTGCTCGCGTTTTATTACAAGCTGATCGAGAAGCGCAAACTTCATCACGAAAAGATCACCACCGTCGCGGGCATTGGCTGCTCCTCGCGCTTCCCCTATTTTGTCAACACCCACGGCGGCCACTACATCCACGGCCGCTCCCTGCCCTTCGCCGCCGGCATCAGCCTCGGTCGCGATGACCTTCACGTCTTCGTCTTCGGCGGCGACGGCGACGGCTTCTCTATCGGCGGCAACCACCTCGTCCACACCGCCCGCAAGAACCCGCGGATGACCTACGTCATCATGGACAACTCGGTCTACGGCCTGACGAAGAAGCAGACCTCGCCCACGTCCCCCCTCGGCTTCAAATCCAAGACCGATCCCTGGGGCGCCTTCGACCAGCCGATCAACCCGATGCGCACGCTCATTAACAGTGGCGCCACCTTCGTCGCCCGCAGCCACGCCACGCAGGTCAACCACATGGTCGACATGATGTATCGCGCCTCGCAGCACGATGGCTTCTCCGTCGTCGAGATCCTCTCCGAGTGCGTGGAGTTTTTCGAGGGCGCCTTCGACTCCTCCGTCCCCCGTAAGGGCGGCGCGTGGCAGACCATTGATTTGAAGAAAAACGACGGCTCCCCGGAGGACGCCGCCCGACACGACCCGACCGACGAACTCGCCGCCTTCCAGCTCGCCCTCGAACCCTGGCCCGGCAAGTTCGGCGTCTACTACGAGAACAAGACCCGCGCGACGAAGAACAAGCTCGAGCGCAACCTCATCGCCAAGACCCGCGAGAAGACGAAGAACGCCACGGATCTGCAGCTGCTCTCGAACACGTTCGCCAAGATGAGGTAATCGGCGGCGCGGCGGCTGATTGCCAACCGGACCGATCTTAACTGTTCGATTAGCCGGATCACTACCGCCCCCCGGCGGCCGGCTATCGTGTGGTCTTCGCCGTGCGGAAGTGCGATATTGCACGGTCGCCATGGACAACGTTGTCGCGAAAGCCTTCGACCAGAATTGCAGCCCGCGGGCGGTGCCGTTTCAGGCTGCCCGGACTTCTGCCGTCGATTTCGCCAGGCCCATCTCCAGTTGCCGCGAATGCAACCTATGCGGCCAACCCCGCCCCCACTTATGAGAACACTGGTCGAAAACCTGCTCGCCCTGCAAAAACTGATGCTTCCCTCCAGCCCTTCCTCCCCGGAGCGACAGGCCAGGATCGATGAACTGCGGAAACTGGTGGCGGCACCGGTGCTGACACACTTTGACCGGCTGGTCACCCGCGGGAGAAAAAGCGTCGCGCTCGTGCGCCATGGCGTGTGCACCGAATGCCACATCCGCGTGCCGGTCGGCACGCTCGCCAGCCTGATCACGCCGCACGACGTCTATCTCTGCGACTCCTGCAGCTGCTACCTCCTGCTCCCGTCCGATGAAGTGTCCGCCACCCTCGTCCCGCCCAAAGACAAACTGGTGGTCCGGCGCACCCGCGCGAAAAAAGCCCCGCCCGCGTTCGTTCCGGCCCCGGCAGCCAATCTCTAGCTTCCCGCTTCCTGCCTGGCTTCCAGTTCCTCCCAGCGCGCGAAGCTCACCGCATGCTCGCGCTCCAGCGCATCGAGCCGGACCTTCACCTCGGCGAACTTCTGCGGCTCCTTCTTGTAGAACGCCGGATCGGCCAGCTTCGCCGTCAGCTGCGCCTGCTCCTGCTCCAATGCCGCGATCTTCGCGGGCAAGGTCTCCAGCTCCCTCTGCTCCTTGCCGGAGAGTTTTTTCTGTTTGGTTGTATTGTGGGAGCGAGCTTGCTCGCGAGGTTTGCCGGCATCGCGAGCAAGCTCGCTCCCACGCGCCGCCGCCATCGCCTGCTTCTGCTTGTCGTGCTGCCAGTCGGTGTAGCCGCCGACATAGTCGCCGATCTCGCCGTCGCCTTCGAACACCAGCGAACTGGTCACCACCTCGTCGAGGAATTCGCGGTCGTGGCTCACGAGCAGCACCGTGCCCGGAAATTCCACGAGCAAATCCTCGAGCAAGTCGAGCGTCTCGACATCTAGGTCGTTGGTCGGCTCGTCGAGCACGAGGACGTTGGCCGGTTTGGTGAAGAGCCGCGCCAGCAGCAGCCGGTTGCGCTCGCCGCCGGAAAGCACCCGCGCGGGCGTGCGGGCGCGGTCGGGCGTGAAGAGGAAATCCTGCAGGTAGCTGATGACATGCCGCGTGCGACCCTCGATCGTGATGTGCGTGTTGCCGTTGGCGATGTTGTCGGCGACCGTCTTGTCGTCGTCGATCTGCGCGCGAAGCTGGTCGTAGTAGACGACCTCGAGGTTGGTGCCGTGCTTGATGACGCCGCCCGTCGGCGCGAGCTGGCCGAGCAGAAGTTTGATCAGGGTGGTCTTGCCCGCGCCGTTGGGGCCGATGAGCCCGATCTTGTCGCCGCGGATGATCGTCGTGGTGAAATCCTTCACCAGCACCTTCCCGTCCGGATAGGCGAAGGACATTTTCTCGACGTCGACGACCTTCATGCCGCTGGGGATGGCCTCGTTGACGCGCATGTTGACGTTGCCGACGGTGGCGCGGCGGGCCCGGCGCTCGGCGCGCAGCACGTGCAGTTGGTTGATGCGGGCGGTGGCGCGGGAACGCTGGGCGCGGACGCCGCGGCGGATCCATTCCTCCTCCTGCGCCAGCTTCTTGTCGGCGAGCGCCTGCATGCGCTCCTCGGCCTCGAGCCGGTCCTGCCGGCGCACGAGGAAGGTGTCGTAGTCGCAATCCCAGTTCGTGATGATGCCGCGATCGAGCTCGACGATGCGCGTGGCGAGCTTCTTCAGGAAGGCGCGGTCGTGGGTGACGAAGAACAGGCCGATTTTTTCCTGCAGCAGGAACTCCTCGAGCCAGAGGATGGAAGCGAGGTCGAGGTGGTTGGTCGGTTCGTCGAGCAGCAGCAGGTCGGGCTGGCTGGCGAGCGCCTGGGCCAGCAGGACCCGGCGCTTCAAGCCGCCGGACAGCGCGGAGAATTCCGCGTGCGAATCGAGCCCGACGTGGTTGATCAGATCCTCGAGGCGCACCTCACGCTCCCAGTCCTCCTCATGGGCGCTGGCCGAGCGCAGCCCGGCGGAGACAATGTCATGCACGCTGCCGGTGAGGCCGGCCGGCACCTCCTGCACGAGCCGGGCGAAATGCGCGCCCGGCTGGCGGAAGATCTGGCCGGTGTCGGGCTTGATCTCGCCCACGATGAGTTTCATCAGCGTCGACTTGCCCGCCCCGTTGCGCCCGAGCAGGCAGACGCGTTCCCCGGTGTTGACCTGGAAATTCACGTGGTCGAGCACCGGCGGGCCGCCGAAGGCATGGGAGACGTCGAGAAGGCTGAGCAGCGCCATGGGAAGGGACGAACGTAGGCCCCGCCCCCGCCTGTGCAACCCAAAGCTATCCCCGCGCAAAAAAAGAGATTATTTGGCCACAAAAAATCACAAAAACCCGACGGCACTTGAAGTTCTCAAGGCGCCTATAGGCGCGCGAAAGACTCTCTGTGGCGGGACGGACCATTTTTGTGCCTCTTTGTGGCCATCCCCGCCTGGCCTGATACGCACAGAACTCCCGTTGACTCCATCGGCGGAGTCCTTGCATCCTGCGACAGTGAGCGACCAAACCCAGACGCCTTTGCAGCAGACCCTTCAGTGGATGACGGCCCATGCCGGCTTCCCGGCCCGGCGCCTGCCGGACAAGGCGGAGCTGCTGCTGCTCATCGCCACGGCGGCGGCCGACGAGGACCTTGCGGTCCGGAAACCGCAGAACACGAAGATTCCGTTCAACCCGACCTTCAACGCGCAGATCCGCAATTACACGGCCCAGCGCCGCCGCGCGCACCTCAAGTGCGATAACAGCGCGAAGACCTGAGGGGCGAGCCGGGAACAGGGAGCGCAGGGCATGGAAGATTCCAAGCGGTGTAGACAAAACCCGCGGCCCGTGACGCTCTAAGGAAGCGCGTCGACCCAACCCTCCCCACGCCCATGGATCTGATCGAGTCCGCCCTCCGTTCACTGCGCGCCCACGCGGCGTTCAGCTCGCTCATCCTCCTGCTGCTCGCACTCGGCATCGGCGCCAATACCGCCATCTTCAGCGTCGTGCACGCGGTGTTGCTCAAGCCGCTGCCCTATCCCGAGTCCGGCGACCTGGTGCTGGCCCGCAAGCCGCCGCGGGATGCCAGCGTCCAGATGCCCGGCAACGGCGATGTGATGCCCGACAACGAATTCCTCGCCTGGACCGAGGCCGAACCCAAGTCATTCCGTGCGCTCGCGGCCTACAGCAACAACCCCGCCACCCTCCAACGCGGCGACGGGGCCGTGCGCGTGCCGACCGCCGCCGTGACCGCCCGCTTCTTCGGGATGCTCGGGGTCGCGGCATGGCGCGGCCGGCTCTTTGACGCCAACGATCTCAAGCCCGGCGCTCCGCCCACCACCGTGCTCAGTTACAGCGCGTGGCAGTCGCGCTTCACCGGCGACGAAAACGTCCTCGGCACGGTCGTGAAAATTGATGATGCCGCCCACACCATCGTCGGCGTGCTGCCGCCCTCGTTCGAGTTCACGGATCCGGTGCAGTTCTGGCGGCCGCTCCAGATCACCCCCAGCGCTCCGGGGCAGTTGCGCATCCAGATCGTCCGCGTCTTTGGCCGGTTGTTGCCCGGCACGGATTTCGCCGTCGCCCAACGCGAACTCGACGGCATCTCCGAGCGTTTCTGGAACAATCTCCTCGCCTCTTTCATCACCCGCGACCCCGGACCGCAGGAGGCACCCGGCGCCGGTCAGCAACGCATTGTCCGTCGCGAACCCGCTGGTCCCGAGGCCGGTGAGCGGCGCGTCGAGCGCACCGGCCCGCCACCGGGCGGCGGTGCAGCCGTCCCGACCAGCCCTGTCCGTCAAATCGCCGGAGGACCGCCCGGAGGCGGACCCGGCTTGGGCGGGCCACCCCGGCTGCCCTTTGCCGATGCCAAGGTCCAACTCGTGCTGTTGCAGGAACAGCTGGTCAAGCAATCGAGCACCACCCTCTGGCTGCTGCTCGGCGCGGTCGGCTTCGTGCTGCTCATCGCCTGCGCCAACATCGCCAATCTCCAGCTGGCCCGGGCCACCGGCCGCAAGCGTGAATCCGCCATCCGCGCCGCCCTCGGCGCCTCGCCCCTCCGCCTGGCCGCCGAGCTGCTGCTCGAGAACGTGCTGCTCGCCCTCGCGGGCGGACTGCTGGGTGTGTTGTTTGCGTGGTGGGGCACGCAGGGTTTGCAAGCGTGGCTGGCCGAGTATCTCACGCGCATCAACCCCGTCGGGGTCAGCGCCCCGGTGCTCGGTTTCGCCGTGCTGCTCGCCGTCGCGGCCGGCCTCGGTTTCGGGCTCGCCCCGGCCTGGCAGGGCAGTCGCATCGACCTGCTGGAAACCTTGAAGGAGGGCGGCCACCAGAGCTCCCCTGCCGGCCACCGCTGGCGGCAGGCGCTCGTGGCGCTAGAGGTGGCGCTGGCGCTGGTGCTGGCGGTCAATACCGGCCTGCTCGTGAAGAGCATCTACCAGCTTTACGCCGCCGAACTCGGCTACAGGACCAGCGACGTGATGACGGCCAACCTCTCGCTGCCCCGCCGCTACTCGACGCCGGCGCAGCAGCGCGATTTCACCGCCCGCTGGCTCGAGGCGCTGCGCACGCTCCCCGGCGTGAAACAGGCGGCGCTCACGGATGTTCCGCCGCTGTCGCCCTACACCACCGTCGTGGTCTCGGCGCGCCCCGGTCCCGATGCCTCGTCGGCCGGCCCACCGCCCGTGATGTCCGTCGCCAGCGCCACGCCCGACTATTTCCGCGCCACGGGCATCGCCCTCCGCTCGGGCCGGCTTTTCACCGAGGCCGACGCCGACGGCGCAGCAAAGGTCGCCCTGGTGAACGAAGCCTTTGTGAGGCAATTTCACCCGCAGGGCCTGACGCTCGGCGCCCCGGTCGCCGAGTTTCATCCGGTCGAGGGACCGAACCCGGCGGTCGTCGGCATCGTGGCCGACACCCGGCCCCGCGGCTTTGAAAGCACCGCGCAACCTCTCATTTATTTTCCCCTGGCGCAGGAGCCGCGAGGCCGGCTTTCCGCCGTCCTGCAGTTTACCGGCGACGAATCCGCCCTCAGCCACGCCGTGACGATGGCCACGCACAAGCTCGACGGCGACCTCGCGCTCGACAGCCCGTCCACTCTCGAGGAGCAGATCGCGCAGCAGACCGCGCCGCGGCGCGTGACCCTTATGCTCACGGGCGCCTTTGCCGCCACGGCGGTCCTGCTGGCGGCGCTCGGCATCTTCGGCGTCATGAGCTACACCGTCACCCAGCGCACGCAGGAGATCGGCGTGCGCATGGCGCTGGGGGCCGACGCCGGGAACATCCTGCGCTGGATGCTCCGCTTCGGCGGGCTCGCCGTGGGCGCCGGACTGGTCGTGGGTCTGGGTCTGACGGTCGCTACCAGCCGGCTGCTCGCGTCCCTCCTGAACGGCGTGACCGCCCTCGACCCCGGGGTGCTCGGCCTCGCGTTGATCGGCCTGGCGGCCTGCCTGCTGCCGGCGCGGCGCGCCACCCGTGTCAATCCGGTCGACGCGTTGCGGAGCGAATAGTCCGCCCCGCCAGCGTCTCAAGCCGCCTCGTCGTGCCGGGAGCCGGTCGACGGCCGCATGGCCGGACCGGGCCGGGCGGCCACCTGCGACATGAGCTGTTCGCGCAATTCCCGGCCGATGCGGAGGATGACGTCGCAGACATGCTCCCGCACCACCGGATCATCCGGCGGCACATAACAGCCGCGCCGTTCGCCCTCATACCACATCTCGTCCTGGATGACTTTTTTGATCACCGGGATCTGGCGGAAAATGACGGGGTCGAGTTGGGCCATGATGACGTTCTCCAAGTCTATATCGGCGCAATTTTTTCCGGATGAAGCCGGCGCCCGCGCGAATTGCGCTTTCTTCATTGCCGTGCCAGCCTGTCCTCATGTCGCACCACCATCCACCCATCGACGCCGGGGTCAGCATCGGCCACGTCCATCTGAAGGTCGCTGACCTGCAGCGTGCCCTGGATTTTTACGTGGGCGTGCTGGGTTTCGAACTGGTCCAGCGCTACGGCACGCAAGCGGCGTTCATTTCTGCGGGCGGTTACCATCATCATATCGGGCTGAATACGTGGGAGAGTCGGGGTGGCTCGCCGCCACCCGCGGGCAGCACCGGGCTCTATCACACGGCCATCCTCTACCCCACCCGCGTCGCGCTGGCCGATGCGCTGCGCCGGCTGACGAAGGCCGGGATTCCCCTCGACGGCGCGTCCGATCACGGCGTGAGCGAGGCGCTGTATCTGCACGATCCGGATCACAACGGCGTGGAACTCTACTGGGACCGGCCGCGCGAACAGTGGCCGCGTGACGCAAAAGGGGGCCTGGCCATGGTCACGGAACGGCTGGATTTGGATGATTTGCTGAAGGCGGAGTGAGGTGGAATCCATGAGATTTAAATTGTCGGGCCGGCGCTTGTCGCCGGGCCGTGAACAGGCTGTCGTGTTCGGCAATTTGCACGTCACCGCCAAACGGCCCGTCCGCAAGGGACGGCCCTCCAGGCCGCCACCGGTGACACAATCCAAGCTGGCGCCCGGACTGGCGGCGGCCAATCTCGCGGCCCATGGACCCCACCCCGGCCCGGGAGGCCACGCGCCTCAGCGAAATTTCCCCGCAGCAATGGAAATCCGGCATCGCCGCCTGGCTCGGCTGGTTTTTTGACGGCCTTGAGCTGCATCTCTACACCCTCGTCGCCGCCCCGCTGGTCGTGCATCTGCTGGGCGTGGCCAGCGCCGCGGACCCGCAGGTCAAGGAGAAGAGCTCCTACATCCAGGCCGCGTTCCTGGTTGGCTGGGCCCTCGGCGGGGCGTTCTTCGGCCGGCTGGGCGACAAACTCGGCCGCAGCCGCACGCTGGCTCTGACCGTGCTGACCTACGCGCTGTGCACCGGACTGTGCGCCTTCTCCCAGACGTGGTGGCAGCTGATGATCTTCCGTTTCATCGCCGCCTTGGGCATCGGCGGCGAATGGGCCGTGGGCTCCTCGCTGCTGGCGGAGACGTGGCCGCGCACGTGGCGGCCGTGGCTCGCCGCCGTGCTGCAAAGCGGCGTGAACCTCGGCATTCTCTTCGCCGCTGCCGTGGTCTGGCTGACCATGCCGTGGCTTCAGCAACTTTTCACCAGCACGGGGCACCCCGGCTGGCTGCACGGCCTCGTGTTCTCGGTGCAAAGTTTTCTGCCCCGCCTTTCTCCAGAACACCTGGTTTTCCTCATCGGCGTGCTGCCGGCGCTGTTGGTCTTTTGGATCCGCAAAAGAGTGCCCGAGCCCGCGGCTTGGCAGCGGGCCGAAGAAAAGGTGCACCATCGCAACCCGGGGGTGCGCGAACTGTTCCGCGGCGAACTCGCCCGCACCACCTGGCGCACCATGATCGTGTGCGCGCTCAGCCTGTCGGCCTGGTGGCTGTTCATCTTCTGGCAGGCGCAGCACCTGCGGAAGATCCTCGCCGCCGCCGGCACCCCGGCCGCCGAGATCAGCCGCCTCATTCCTGTCGCCTTTTTCCTGATGATCGCCGTATCGGTCGTCGGCAACTATTTCGCCGGCTGGCTCGCCACCTTGCTGGGCAGCCGCCGGGCCATCGTGCTCATGTTCTGGGCGCTGTTCGCCAGCATGGCGGGGGCGTTCATCGTGCCGCGCGGCTTTGGCGAACTGGCTTGGTTCTGGATTCCGCTGGTCGGATTTTTCTCCGGCGTCTTCGGCCTGTTCACGATGTATCTGCCGCCGCTGTTCCCCGTGCTGCTGCGCACGACGGGCGCGGGCTTCTGCTACAACATCGGGCGCCTGGCCGCGGCCGCGGCGTCGGTGATCTTCGGCTGGCTGGCGCCGGTCGGGGATTTCCGCACGGCCCTGCTCGCGTCCAGCACGCTCGCCCTGGCGGCGGCCATCTGGGCGTGGTGGCTGCCCGAGGAATCGCGCGAGGCGTGACGCGCCCGGCTCAGCGCGGCGCCGCCCGCATCGCGCGTTTTGTCGCGTAATGCAACTGCACCAGCCCGTCGGGGAAAGACCGGGTGTCGCGCAGCCGGAGCCCGGTGCCGGCCGGACGCGGCAGGAAAAGCGGCCGACCTTCCCCGAGCAGCGTGGGAACGATGGTCAGGATGATTTCATCCACCACGCCGGCCATGAAACAGGCGTGCGCGCTTTCACCGCCTCCAACCAGCCAGATGTCCCGACCCGGCTGTTTTCGCAGCCGGCGCAGCAACGCCGCCGGATTGGTGTCCGTGAAGTCCGCGTGCACGTCGCGGTGACCGGCCCACCGGCGGCTGAGCACATGGCATTTGCGCTCGGCATAGGGCCACGGACCAAGGGTCAGCATCTGCTCGTAGGTTTTGCGTCCGATGATGAGTTCGTCGATGCGCTGGAAGAATTTGGCGTAGCCGTAGTCCTCTTTGGCACCGGGCGTGGGCAACCAGTCGATGGAACCGTCGCGCCGCGCAATATAGCCGTCCAGGCTGGCGGCCATGTAATAGACGAGCTTGCGCATGGGAATTTCGCCCCGAAAGCCGCCTAGTTCAGGCCCAGCGCCGCCAGTTGCGGCGCCGGTTCGGGCACGTGGAGCTCGCCGCCGCCGAAACGTCGGAGGATTCCCTGCATCTCGATCAGGAGCGACTGGTATTGCTTCTCATAGAGTTCATCCGGCAACCCGGGCGGCTGGATGAAGGTGAAACTCACCAGCGCCCCGCCCGTTGACCGCGGGCACACGCGGAGGGGAAACAACGCCAGCTGGTCCTCCGCCGGGCCGATGCGCAGGTCGATGACGCCCGTGCCGGCGCTGGCTTCGGCCTCGACGAGCATCTCACCCTGCGCGGTGTAGGCCCACCAGCGACCCTGGCGCAGTTCGAGGCGTTCGCAGAATTCGGTGGCCCACTTCGGCAGGTTCTCGATGTCGGCGAGGAAATGGAACACGGTGTCGCGCGGGGCGGCTACGGTCAGGGAGACGGTGCGGATGTTCATGGGCGGCGGGATTCAGGCCGGCGTTTTCCGTTGGTGAATGGTGAGCTGGTTGCCGTCGGGATCGTGCACGCACGCCATCCGGCAGCTGGGAAACTCCACCGGCTCGAGGGCAAAATGCACGCCGTGCGACTGCAGGTGTGCGATCGCCCCGTCAAAGTCGGCCACCTCGAACGCCAGGGCGGGCCCGTCGCTGGACGGTTTCCATTTGTCGGCACCCACGCTGGCGATGGCGAGGGTGCCGGGGCCGATGTCGTATTCGATCCAGGCCGCGCCGTCCTGTTCCCCAAAGATCGTTGAGGGTTTGAGCCCGAGCACGCCCTCGTAGAAGGCACGCGCGCGGGCGACGTTGGTGACCGGATATCCGGTGCAGGCGATGGCATCGATTTTGATCATGGTGGGGGTTGGGTTGAGATTGGGGCCGATCACTTCACGGCCTTCGGGTCGAATTGGGGGTTGTCGATCAGGCCGATGATGTTGCCGAAAGGGTCGATCACGCTGGCCACCGTGATGCCGCCGCCCACGTCCCTCGGGGCATCATGCATCGTCGCACCCAGCGCCAGCAGGTGGGCACAGCACGCACCGACGTCGTCCACGCCCCACAGCGCCACCACGCCACCGGGCGGATGGCTGACCGGGGCATCCGGGACGAGCCCGAGTTCGAAACCCCCGATGTTGAATCCAACATAGAACGGCTGATCGAAGTAAGGGGTGATCCCGAAAGCCTGAATATACCAGGCTTTGGCGCGAGCGAGGTCGGGAGCGGGATAGGCCGCGGTGCGGAGTCCTTTGAGCATGGGCCTGGGAAGAGTCATTTCGTGTGCGCGGCCAGCGGCCGCAGAGCCACAGTCGAAGCGGGGGCGATCACCGCGAGCAGCGCCGTCATGATCGCGAGGGCAAACCAAGGGAATTCCGCGACCGGCAGTCGGGAGGGGTGATCTTTCATGTCCTCATCTTATCACGGGTCACTGACAGCCTTATGTCAGGAGGGTTTGCCGGTGTGCCGCCGCGCGACCTGTTCCGCCCCGGTCCGCACCAACTGCCGCAGTTTCGCCGGGGCCAGCGCCTCGGCCTCCCCGCCAAAAGACAGCAGCCAGCCGGCCATCCACTCGAGCGACCACGCGTAGAGCGCGAACTCCGCGCCGCCGCCGCACTGCCGCTCCTCGATGAGCGTCGCGAAGCTGTCGCGCCGGGCGCGTTCCTGCGCGCGCGAGGAAAACCAGACCCGCACCGGAATGGTTTCCTCGCGGGTCACGGATTCCTGCATGTGTTTCGCCAGCGAGAAATCCGGCCGGGGCGGAAACACCATCGGGGCCACCTCCAGCCGGCGGATGCGATCGACCCGGAAATGCCGGTAGTCCTGCCGCAGGCGACACCACGCCACCAGATACCACGCGCCGCCGTAAAACACCACGCCGAGCGGCTCGACATCGCGCGCCGTGTCGGTCTCCTGCCCGCGCCCGCGATAATCCATCCGCAGCACGCGCCGCAGCACGACGCCCTGCTGCACCGGCAGCAGCCAGCGTTGGGCGACCACCTCGGGCGCCGCCCCGCGTGAGGTGTTGCCGTAGACCAGCGTGCGCTGCGTCAGCCGCTCGATGTGGTCCTGCCGGTCGCGCGGCAGCACCGCGCGCAGCTTGTCCAGCGCCGAGACCATCGGGGCGTGCAGCGAGGCGTCCGTGAACTGCTTCACGAGTTCGCCGCCGACGAAGAGCGACGTGGCCTCCTCGGCCGTGAACATCACCGGCGGCAGCTGGTAGCCCTTCATCAGGCAATAGCCCACCCCGGCCTCGCCCGAGATCGGCACACCCGCCTCACCCAGTGCGGCGATGTCGCGGTAGACCGTGCGGATGTTCACCGAAAAATGCGCCGCCAGCTCCTCCGCGCGCACGACGCGCCGCCCCTGCAGATGCAGCACCATCGCCACCAGCCGGTCGGTTCGGTTCATGCGTCCCGATTAGGACGCACCCGGGCCGGACGTCACCGCAATTCTTTCCTCCCACGCGTGGTCCAGCAGGTGGCGCACCTCCGCGTCGGTCGTCTGGTCGAAGTCGTCATAGTATTCCCCCACGCACTGGAAGTCCCGCGGCAGCGCGAGGACGACAAACCCATGCACCTGGTCGCGCAACGCGAGGTAACTTTCCCGGGTGGCCACCGGGGCGGCCACGGTGATGGACCCGGCCCAGCTCTCGTGCAAGGTCGCCACCGCCACCCGCATGGTCGATCCCGTGGCGATCCCATCGTCGACCAGGATGACCGGGTGGTTGCGCAATTCCGGCGGCGGCCGGCCCCGGCGGTAGGCGCGTTCGCGGCGTTCCACTTCCAACCGCTCCCGCGCCGCCACCTCGTCGACCATCGCCGGCGTCAGGCCTGCGGCTTCCCGGGCGTGCGGATTGAGCACCCGCAACCCGCCGGAGGCCACCGCCCCGATGCCGAATTCCGGATGCGCGGGCGCCGCCAGCTTGCGCATGACCAGCACGTCGAGCGGAGCGTGGAGCGCATGCGCCACCTCCGCCGCCACCGGCACGCCGCCGCGCGGCAGGGCCAGCACCAACAACCTGTCCTGCCCCGCGCAAATCGGCGCGAGTTTTCCAGCCAGAAGCCGGCCGGCGGCGGCCCGATTGGGAAACACCGGATGCATGACCGCGTCCCCGCCTGCGGACGCAAGGGCAGTATACACCCGTTCCAGCCCGAGCACCAATGGCAACTTTCGTCCCACCTTCGCGGAAAGACCGTAACCCCGCCCCCCCGCCTCTGTCTCTTGAGGAGTGAAACCACCGCGGCGGATCAACGATGCCCGCAAACGGGTCAAGGCCCGGCTTCTCCAGGCACAAACGCGGGTCAATGCCCTCGTCGCCGCGCTGCGGGCCGTCCCCCGCGGCCGCTATGTCGGGATTCTGGCCGGGCTCCTCGGCCTGGCCATGCTGCGCTCGTTCATGGGCGCGCATGCGCTGGGCAATTGGTTCCTCGAGAATACCCTGGTCGCACTGGTCGGCATCCCGCTGGTCCTCACCTACGGGCGCATGCCACTGTCCCGCGTCAGCTACACCTTGATTTTCCTGTTCGTCTGCCTGCATGAGACCGGGGCGCACTGGACCTATGCCAAGGTGCCCTACGACGAATGGTGGCGGTCGCTCTTCGGCGTGACCCTGAATTCGCAGCTTGGTTTCACGCGCAACAACTTCGACCGGCTCGTCCATTTTTCCTACGGGCTGCTGCTCGCCTACCCCATCCGCGAAATCTTCCTGCGCATCGCCAACGTCCGCGGCTTCTGGGGCTATTTCCTGCCGCTCGATTTCACCATGAGCACCTCGATGATCTACGAACTGCTCGAATGGGCCACGGCCGAGATCGTCGGCAGCAACGCCGGGAATGATTTCCTCGGCTCGCAGGGCGACATCTGGGATTCGCACAAGGACATGGCGATGGCCTCGCTCGGCGCGTTCATCGCCATGACGGCCATCGCGCTGATCACCTGGCGCTACAAGCGCGACTTCGCCCGGGAATTCGACGAGAGCCTGACGCTCAAGCGTTCCGCCCCGCTCGGCGAGGATGAGATGGCACGGATTCAGATGGAAGCCAAGATCCGCTGAGGCGATCCGAGGACAGGCCTATTTTGAAGGCGGGGTGCCCCCATCCCGGTGGTTTCGGTTTTCGCGACGCATGCCTCGCGGGGTGAGGACACCCCGCCTCCGTCAAATCTGAAACCGCCCCTCTAACACCCCAACTTCTCCCGCCTATCAATCCGACTCAAAGCCATGGCAGCGGCCGGGCTTTTGATTGCACGAATGCGCGACCCGGGTAGCTTGGGCGCTCCCGGCCTTGCCCCCGGGCCCAATTTGAACCACGCCCCTCCCACGCTGAACCAAGCCACCGGCCCCGTCGCGGGCACGCCACCGGTCTTCCGGGTGCGCGGCCTGACCAAGACCTACGGCGGAGGCGCGACCCAGGTCCGCGCGCTGGCGGGGGTCGATCTCGATCTCCATGCCGGCGAACTCATCGTGCTGCTCGGCCCGTCCGGCAGCGGCAAGACCACCCTGCTCAACCAGCTCGGCGGCCTCGACATCCCGACCAGCGGCGAAATCCGCTACCGCGACATCGACCTGACCCATGCCGACGAGGCGCAGCTCACCCGCTACCGGCGCAATTCCGTGGGCTTCATCTTCCAGTTCTACAACCTCATCCCCAGCCTCACCGCCCGCGAGAACGTCGGCCTCATCACCGAGATCGCCCGCGATCCGATGCCGGCCGAGGCCGCGCTGGAACTGGTCGGCCTCACGCCGCGCCTCGACCACTTTCCCGCCCAGCTGTCGGGCGGCGAACAGCAGCGCGTGGCCATTGCCCGCGCCATCGCCAAGCGCCCCCAGGTGCTCCTGTGCGACGAGCCCACCGGCGCGCTCGACGTGCGCACCGGCATCGTCGTGCTCGAGGCCATCGAGCGCGCCAACCGCGAACTCGGCACGCTCACGGTCGTCATCACCCACAACGCCGTCATGGCCGACATGGCCGACCGCGTCATCCATTTCTCCGACGGCCGCGTGCTGACGGAGCACCGCAACGTCGCGCGCGCCGCGCCGTCCACCTTACGGTGGTAAAAGCTCCAAGCTCCAATGAAACGCCAAGCTCCAAGCTCCAACTTTGCGGTTTTGGGTATCGCCGGTAACGCCCGAGGTGACATTGCCAAGATCGACGTTGCTCGTGACGCGTACGGTGTAGGTGGAGGCGGCCTGAGCGGACATGGCGCCACACACCGACAGCAGCCCCGCCGCGAGAATTCGGGCCACGCCCATCTTGAACAAGCGACTCATGATCACAGCAGAACACGGCGGCCTCGCGCGGAAAGATGCGGGCTGATCCAATCGTTGTCTGGTGAAGAACCCGATCAACCTGGGGGGCGTCCTTCAATGGCTGTGCGGGTCTCGAACCGCACCTCGGCCGATGCGTCGGGCGTAAAGGACCCATCGGGCTTTATGGTAACGCTTACCGCGTCCAGAAGTTTCATCCGCAGGCGCGTGGCCTGCTCAGTGTCGAGCTGCAGTTGATAAGTGGTCGCGGGCAGATCCAGGAAATTCGCCGAGCCGTCGAACTCTGTGACGCTCTCGGCAAACGCGCCCTTGTTGTCGACAAGCCGGATCCGAACCGCCGACAGCCCGACCAGTTGCCCGTCTGGTCGCCGTAGCCGCACGGTTACCAGAACCTCGCCCGTCGGGCGCATCGGGTATTCGACTTGGGTGACGCCGCCGGGCCGAGGCGCGAACTCGACGACCACGGGCGGGGTTTTGACGGCGGTGTTGTCGATGTCGTTGATGCCGACCAG
>JAYVZM010000075.1:0-6541 GCA_043783345.1 Verrucomicrobiota bacterium | reverse complement strand
GAGGTCAGCGCCGCTGTCGAGGCGGCGCACGCGGCGTTTCCCGCGTGGCGCGACACGCCGCCCATCGAGCGCGCGCGGGTGTTTTTCAAATACCGCCAGCTCGTCGAAGCGAATTTCGACAGACTCTGCCAGACCGTCTCGCGCGAGCACGGCAAGACCAACGCCGAGGCGCGCGGCTCCATCTTCCGCGGCCTCGAGAACATCGAATATGCCTGCGGCATCCCCACCCTGCTCTTCGGCGACTCGCTCCGGAACATCGCCCGCGGCGTCGATTGCGACACCATCAACCTGCCGCTCGGGGTCTGCGTGGGCATCACGCCGTTCAACTTCCCCGCCATGGTGCCGCTGTGGATGTTCCCGCTCGCCCTCGCCTGCGGCAACACCTTCGTCCTCAAGCCGAGCGAGAAGGTCCCGCTCAGCGCCGTGCTCCTCGGCCAGCTGCTCGAACAGGCCGGCCTGCCCAAGGGGGTCTTCAACATCGTCCACGGCGGCCGGCCGGCCGTGGACGCACTCCTCACCCACCCGAAGGTGCGGGCCGTCTCCTTCGTCGGCTCGACGCCCATCGCCAGATACATCTACGACACCGGCACCAGGCACGGCAAACGCGTCCAGGCCAACGGTGGCGCCAAGAACTACATCGTCGTCATGCCCGATGCCGACATTGGCAAGACCGTGGAAAACCTCGCCACCGCCGCGTTCGGCTGCGCCGGCGAGCGCTGCATGGCGGGTTCGACCGCGCTCACGGTCGGCGCCGCGGCCGACCGGCTGCTGCCCGAACTCGTGAAGGCCGCTAACGCCATCAAGGTCGGGCCCACCGACCGCCCCGCGCAGCCCGACATGGGCCCCGTCATCACCGCCGCCCACCGCGACCGCGTCCTGAGCCTCCTCGCCAGCGGCGAGAAGGAGGGCGCGAAGGTCATCGCCGACGGCCGCGCCGTTAAGGTGCCCGACGCCCCCAAGGGTTTCTATGTGGGCGCAACCGTCGTCGACGGCGTGCAGAACCACATGACGCTTGCCCGCGAGGAGGTCTTCGGCCCAGTGCTGAACGTCATGCACATGGACGACCTCGACGCCGCGATCGAGCAGGCCAACAAATCCGCCTTCGGCAACGGCGCCGCCATTTTCACGAACAACGGCCGCGCCGCCCGCGAATTCACGATGCGCGTCAAGGCCGGCATGGTCGGCGTGAACGTCGGCGTTCCCGCCACCATGGCAATGTTCCCCTTCACCGGCTGGGACGAATCGTTCTTCGGCGACCTCCACATCCAGGGGAAGGAAAGCATCCAGTTCTACACCCAGCAGAAAGTCGTTTCGTCCCGCTGGTTCGGCGGCGACGTCGGCGACGTCTGGAAGAAGTAGAAGCTCCCAGCTCCAACATCCAAGCTCCAATGAAATCTCAAACTCCCCAGCACCAACCCGTATTCCAACAATTGATGATCGAAGCTTGGCGCTTCACTGGAGCTTGGATGTTGGAGCTGGGAGCTTAGCTGCCATGTCACTCCTCATCAAGAACGGCGAAATCGTCACCGCCGACAGTCGTTATGTGGCGGATATCTATTGTGAAGGCGAACAGATCACCCGCATAGATAAGAATCTGTCCGCCCCTCCCGGCACCGAAACGATCGATGCCCGCGGCAAGTATGTCTTCCCCGGCTTCATCGACCCGCACGTGCACATCTACCTCCCGTTCATGGGCACGTTCTCCAAGGACACCTACGAGACCGGCTCGAAGGCCGCGCTCGTCGGCGGCACGACCACGCTCATCGAGATGTGCTGCCCGGCGCGCGCCGATGACGCCCTCAAGAGCTTCGAGCTCTGGATGAGCCAGGCCGTGGGCAAATCGGCCTGCGATTTCACTTTCCACATGGGCGTGACGAAGTTCGACGGCGGCACCGAGGCCCAGCTCCGCGAAATCGTCCGGCGCGGCATCAGTTCCTTCAAAATCTTCCTCGCCTACAAGGGCGCGTTCGGCGTCGACGACACGGAACTTTATCGAACACTCAAGCTCGCGAAGGAGCTCGGTGTCATCGTCACGGCGCACTGCGAGAACGAGACCCTTGTCGCCGAGCGCTGCAAGGAACTGCTCGCCGCCGGCAAGACCGATCCCGGCCAGCACCATGAGAGCCGCCCGCCGGCGGTCGAGGCCGAGGGCGTGCATCACCTCATGACCTTCGCCGAACTCACCGGCGCTGCAACCTACATCGTCCACCTGAGCTGCCAGGAGGCGCTCGACCAAGCCATCGCCGCCCGACAGCGGGGTGTGCGCGTCGGCATCGAGACGCTCATCCAATACCTCACGCTCGACAAGACCTACGCCGAGAAGCCCAATTTTGAAGGCGCCAAATACGTCATGTCGCCACCGCTGCGCGATGCCCACAACCAAAGCGTGCTCTGGAACGGCCTGCGCGACGGCCTGATCCAGACCGTCGCCACCGACCACGCGCCATTCGACTTCCAAAAGCAAAAACCGATGGGCAAGGACGACTTCACGAAAATCCCCAACGGCATCCCGTCGCTCGAGGAACGCATCAATCTGCTCTACACCTATGGCGTGAAGACCGGGAAGATCGACCTGCATCAAATGGTCAACGTCGCCAGCACGCAGGTCGCGAAGCTCTTCGACCTCTTCCCGCGGAAGGGAACGATCCAGCCCGGCGCCGACGCCGACCTCGTGGTGTTCGATCCCGACTACCGCGGCACCATCTCGGTCAAGCACCAAACGATGAACGTGGACTACAGCGCGTTCGAGGGCTGGAAACTTGAGGGCCGCGCCCGCGACGTCACCGTGCGCGGTCATGTGGCGGTGCGGGACGGGAAGTTCGTCGGCACGCCCGGCCGCGGGCAGTTCCTGCAACGGAAGCCGAGCCATTTTTGACCACGGATCACACGGATGAGCACGGATAAAGACCAGACCACCAGAAATTGTCATTCTGAGCGAAGCGAAGAATCCAGCAGCACAACCGTCATCGCACATCGTCATGGATTCTTCGCTTCGCTCAGAATGACAGGACTGCTGGTGTTTTTTAGGCAATCCGTGCCATCCGTGAAATCCGCGGTCAAATAATCCTATGTTCGCCGACTCAGGCCTTCGCGAAAACGCCCCCGACGTCGAACTCGACCTCTCGGTCATCCAGCACTCGCACCTCTGCAACGCCGATCTCGCTCCCGTCCCGACGAGCGGGCGCAAGTGGGGGGTGCTCAGCTTTGCCGCGTTGTGGATTTCGATGTCCGCGTGCATCCCGACCTACATGCTCGCGTCCTCGCTCATCGGCGGCGGCATGAACTGGTGGGAGGCGGTGCTGACGATCTTCCTCGGCAACCTGATCGTGCTTGTCCCGATGGTGCTCAACGCCCACGCCGGCACGAAATACGGCATCCCCTTCCCCGTGCTTTGCCGCGCCTCGTTCGGCACCCGCGGCGCGAACATTCCCGCGCTGCTCCGCGCCTTCGTGGCGTGCGGCTGGTTCGGCATCCAGGCGTGGATCGGCGGCGAGGCCATCCACAAGATCCTCGCCATTTTCCTCCCGTCGCTGTCCGGCGGCGTGCCGCTGCCGCTGCTCGGGATCACGGGCGTCCAGCTCGCCAGCTTCCTGTTTTTCTGGGCCATCAACATGGCTGTAGTCTACAAGGGCATCGACTCGATCCGGCTGCTCCTGAACATCAAGGCCCCGCTGCTCCTCGCCCTCGGGCTGCTGCTGCTCTGGTGGGCGTGGCGCGCCGCGGGCGGCTTCGGCCCCATCCTGTCGCAACCGTCCGCCTTCGACGCCGGCCAGCCCAAGGCCGGGCAGTTCTGGGGCTTCTTCTTCCCCGCTCTGACCGGCATGATCGGCTTCTGGGCCACGCTCTCGCTCAACATCCCGGATTTCTCGCGCTATGCCCACACGCAGCGCGACCAGGTCGTCGGCCAGGCGCTCGGCCTGCCGCTGACGATGGCGCTCTATTCGTTCATCGGTGTCGCCGTCACCTCCGCCACCACCATCATCTACGGCACGACCATCTGGGATCCCGTCGACGTGCTCACGCGCTTCAAGAGCCCCGCGGTGCTCCTGCTCGCCATGGTCGCACTTTGCCTCGCCACGCTCGCCACGAACATCGCGGCCAATGTCGTGTCGCCCGCCAACGACTTCGCCCACCTCGCGCCGCGCAAAATCTCCTTTCGCACCGGCGGCTTCATCACCGGCCTCGTCGGGATCCTCATGATGCCATGGAAACTGGTCGCCGACCCGTCCGGCTACATCTTCACCTGGCTCATCGGCTACAGCGCGCTGCTCGGTCCGATCGGCGGCATCATGATCGCCGACTACTTCCTCGTCCGCCACCGTCAGCTCAACCTCAATGCGCTCTACGATGCGCGCGGCGAGCACCGTTTCACGAACGGCTTCAGCGTGGTCGCGCTCAGCGCGCTCGGCGTCGCGGTGCTGCCGGCGTTGCCGGGCTTTCTCGCCCAGGTTCACCTGATCGACGGCTCGGGACTGTCGCCGTTCCTGCTCGGTCTCTACCACTACGCCTGGTTCGTCGGCTTTGGCCTCGCGTTCGCCGTCTATTCCGTCCTCCGCAAGCTCGCCCCCAACAGCTGACTGCTCTTTTTCACCGGAGGTAACAAAGGACGCGGAGAATAGATAGCTGACTTTCCTCCGTTCCCTCCGTTACCTCCTGTAAGAAAATTCTCCCCATGAAATCCATCCCCCTCCCGCCCTGCGCCCACCAGCCCGCGCCCTACATCGGACCGTCCGCCGAGTCGGTCCTCGCGCTGCGCAAGCAATACCTCAACCCCGGCATCCTGCTCTACTACAAGCAGCCCATCATGATCGTCGAGGGCCGGATGCAGTTCGTGTGGGACCACACCGGCAAGCGCTACCTCGACGGCCTCGGCGGCATCGTGACCGTCAGCGTCGGCCATTGCCACCCGCACGTCGTCGCGGCGGCCAACCGGCAGAACGAAACCCTCCAGCACGCCACCACCCTCTATCTGCATCCGAACATCGTGCAGTATGCGGAAAAACTCGCCTCGAAGCTGCCGGGCGACCTCAAGTGCTGCTACTTCGTCAACTCCGGCTCCGAGGCCAACGACCTCGCGCTGCTCATGGCCCGGCTCTACACGGGCAACTACGACATCATCGCGCTGCGCAACGCCTATCACGGCGGCAATGCCTCCGGCATGGGCGTCACCGCCAACAGCGCCTGGAAATTCAACGTGCCGCACAGCTTCGGCGTCCACCACGCCATCGCCCCCTATCCCTACCGCGGCACCTGGGGCTACGACGACCCCAATGCCGGCCGGAAATACGCCGACGACGTCAAGCAGGTCATCGACTACACCACGCCGGGCAAAGTCGCCGGCTTCATCGCCGAGTCCATCCAGGGCGTCGGTGGCTTCGTGGTGTTTCCCGACGGCTACCTCAAGCACGCCTACGAACACGTGCGCGCCGCCGGCGGCGTGTGCATCGCCGACGAGGTGCAGACCGGCTTCGGCCGCACTGGCACGCATTACTGGGGCTTCGAGACGCAGGGCGTCATCCCCGACATCGTCACCATGGCCAAGGGAATCGGCAACGGCGCGCCCCTCGGCGCCGTCGTCACCACGCCGAAGATCGCCGCCATGCTGGCGCAGAAGACCCATTTCAACACCTTCGGCGGCAACCCGGTGGTCAGCGCCATCGGCAAGGCCGTGCTCGAGGTCATCGAGAGGGAAAATCTCCAGGCCAATTCCCTCAAACTCGGCAACTACATCGTCGCCGGCCTCGAGAAGCTTAAGGCGAAATACCCCGTCATCGGCGATGTCCGCGGCAAGGGTCTGATGCTCGGCATCGAGTTCGTGAAGGACCGCGCGACCAAGGAGCCCGCCAAGGAAGCCTGCGCCCAAGTGGTCGAAAACGCCCGCGAACTCGGCCTGCTGCTCGGCAAGGGCGGCCTCTGGGGCCAGACGATCCGCTTCGCCCCGCCGATGAACATCACCCAGGCCGACGCCGACTTCCTGCTCGCCGTGTTGGACGAGGCGATCGGGGCGGTGTGAGCAGAACCATCGCGGCATATAGCCGCGATAAAACGCCCGAGGCAGACCACATGGCCCATCCCTCTGGCAAAGGACACGAAGCCCTCCGCCGCGGTCGCTGGTCAGCACCGGACGCCGAGTATTTCCTCACTGCCTGCACCGCCGATCGCAGACCCGGCTTCTCCGAACCCGGTATGTCGGATCGGCTGACTGCCGCCGCTCTGCATCTGGAGCAGGAGTCCGTCTGGGTCGTGCGCACCCTGACTGTGATGCCCGATCACATCCACTTGTTGGTGAACCTCGGCTCGACGCATGAACTCTCTTCCGCGCTCCGCCTCTACAAAGGCCGCCTGGCCGGCATCCTTCGATCATCACGCCTGCGTTGGGAACGCGGCTGCTTCGATCACCGTCTGCGTGACCACGATGATCGACTGCCAGTCTTTCTCTACATTTCCTCAATCCCTATCGAGCGAAACTGATTTCACCAGAACAGCACTGGCCCGGCTACTACTGCCGTGCCGAGGACTGGACGTGGTTCGAACCGCTCAC
>JAYVZM010000074.1:0-2485 GCA_043783345.1 Verrucomicrobiota bacterium | reverse complement strand
TATGGCGACGGGGTCATCACGCCGGCCATTTCCGTGTTGGGCGCCGTGGAGGGGTTGAAGAGCTTCACGCCCGAATACGCGCACTACATCCCTGCCATCTCGTGCGTGATTCTGGCCGGGCTGTTCTTCTTTCAATACAAGGGCACCAAGAAGATCGGACATGTGTTCGGACCGATCATGCTGGTGTGGTTTCTCACAATCGGGCTGGTGGGCCTCTGGCATATCATGGACAAACCGGGAATCCTGCGCGCGATGAACCCCATGCACGGCCTCCTGCTCCTCCTCAGCCACCCGGGCAAGGCGGCGGTCATCCTCGGAGCGGTCGTGCTGGCGGTCACGGGAGCCGAGGCGCTGTATGCGGACATGGGCCATTTCGGCCGGAAATACATCGCGCTGGCCTGGTATGGCATCACCTTCCCCGGCCTCCTCTTGAACTACTTCGGCCAGGGCGCCTACGCCCTCGATAATCCCGCCGATATCGACAACCTCTTCTTCGCGCTCGTGCCCGAAGGCACGCCCCGGCTGATGCTCACCGGCCTCTCCATCGCCGCCGCCATCATCGCGAGCCAAGCGCTGATCACGGGAACTTTTTCCCTGACCCGGCAGGCGATCCAGCTGGGCTATTTTCCACGCCTGCTGATCAAGTATACCAACGCCCTCCACTTCGGCCAGATCTTCCTCCCGCTGGTCAACATCGCCCTGGCCCTGGGCTCCATCTATGTCGTGCTGCAGTTTCGCTCAAGCGAGGCGCTGGCCGCCGCCTACGGCATCGCCGTGACCGGCACGATGCTGGTCACCACCCTCGCCTTCTTCCGGGTGACCCGGCTCCGCTGGCAGTGGGCCTGGTGGAAGATCGTTCCGCTCGGCCTGTTCTTCGTCGTCATCGAAACCGCTTTCGTCGGCGCCAATCTCCACAAGTTCTACGACGGCGGCTGGCTGCCCATCTTCATTGGCCTGGGCCTGCTGGCCATCATGCACACGTGGAAGAGCGGCAAGACCGAGATCTTCCGCCGCATCTACGCCAATGAGATCACAGAGGACGAACTGCGCAGCATCGCCTCCAGCGAACACGTCACCCGGGTGCGGGGCACCGGGGTCTTCATGGCGGGCAATCCCACCGGCACCCCGCTGGTGCTGCTGCACCACGTCAAGGCCAACAAGGTGCTGCACGAAACCGTCGTCCTGCTCAGCATCACCACCGAGGACGTGCCCACCGTGGACGAGGACGAGCGCTTCACGGTCAGCGCAATCGGCCAGGGCGTCTGGCGCGCGATCGGCCGCTACGGTTACATGGAGTCGCCCGACGTCTCCACCCTCATGGAAAACGTCCGCGACGCCGGCGTGCCGATGAAGCTCAACGAGGCCACGTATTACTTCAACCGCGAGATGATCATCACGGGCGGCGACAGCCGGATGTTCGAATGGCAGAAGCATTTCTACGCCTTCCTCAGTCGCAACGCCCGCCAAGTCCGCGACTACTACCGGCTGCCACCGATGCAGATCATCGAGGTCGGCATGCCGATCCAGCTGTAGGGAGGCATCCGCCTCGTCGCCGGAAACCCGCGGGGCTGATAGCCTCGCCTCCAAACAATCACCCCACCGCCTCGTCCACCGCCCGCGCGGCGCCGGCAAAAAGTTTTTTCCGAAATGCGGCGTCGCGCTTCCGGTCGGTGCGGACCTCCAGCACCCGGATGCCGCCGGGCGGCAGCTTCGCCACCAGGCCGGCAAAATGCGTCCAGTCGCGCACCGCCACGTGCGACACGCCATGGGCGGCGCAGAGCAGCCGGAAATCCGCTTCCTGCGGCGTCGCGAAGAATTCCTCGAACGGCGGGTTGAACTGCGCCACGGGCAGGTGCTCGAAGATGCCGCCGCCGTTATTGTTGATCAGCACGATCGTCAGGCTGCCCTTGAACTTGGGCCGGAGCAGAAAACCGTTCGCGTCGTGCAGGAGCGCCAGGTCGCCGGTCAGCAGCACGGCGGGGCGGCCCTCGTGCGCGATCCCCAGTGCCGTCGAAAGCGTGCCGTCGATGCCGTTCGCGCCGCGGTTGAAATAGAGCTGGTGCCCGAGGTCGTTGGCCGGCCAGAAATACTCGACGTCGCGCACGGGCATGGAATTCGCGACAAACACCGGCGTCAGCGCCGGCAGATGCCGCGCCAGCTTGGTCACCACGGTGCCCTCGAAATTCTTGGGCGCCCTCGCCAGGCCCTGGCCAAGACTGCGCCCGGCCACCGCATCCAGTTCCCGCCAGGAGGCGGCGTAGGCATCGTGCCGCCATTCCGAGGACACCAGGCTCTCGGCGAACGCCCACAGGCCGCAGCGCAAGTGCCGCGTGGCCAGATGGAGGGCGTCGAGGTTCGCCGCGCGGTTCGTCACCAACCAGACCTCGGGGGAACAATTTTCCAGCCAGGTCCGCAGCGCCTTGCTGGTGGGCCAGCCGCCCACGCAGAGCACGACCTCCGGCTTCAACCGGCGCGCGGCCTTCGG
>JAYVZM010000073.1:0-2486 GCA_043783345.1 Verrucomicrobiota bacterium | reverse complement strand
TTGAAGTTCTCCGGTTTCTCGTCGGTCAGGAAGCCGACCAGCCACACTTCCTCGGCCATCACGTTGACGAGCACGGCTTGGGAGAACCGCCGCTTGTTGCCGACGAAGGCCTCGAAGAAATCCCGCACCGAGGTGTAGATGAAGCTGACGCCGGGCGTGTGTTCGATCGCGTTGCCCAGCGTGCGGGAAATCCGTTTAACGAAGTAGAAGGTGCTGATCCAGCCGATCAGGACGATGAGCAGCAGCAACGAGGCAAAGCCCAAGCCGGGGCGGCCCACAAAGGGGCGCAGGACGCCATCGATTTTGTTGAAACCCCAGAACAAGGCGCTGAGGGTGATAAGCACGGGCGCGATCACCAGGATTCCGCGCAGGAAATATTGTCCGCTGTTGCGCCAGTGGAACTTGGGCGTGAGACGGCGACGATGGCTGGGCTTGATTTCGGACATGGTGATCGGGGACATGGATGCTGACCCTTCCAACTGGGTGAGGTTACGCGATTTTAAAGGAGGGTGGGCGGATGAGGATGAACCTTTGCGCCGGGCTGCGGTCTTGTCTGTCAGGACTCAATCCACCACGCGTCATGAAAGCAGCCATATTCTTCCTCTTGATCGGAGCCGTCGTCGGCGCCATTGGCTGGCGCTATTATCAGCGCACCCAGAACCCCACCACGGCGCAGCGGATCGATCATTTGGCGGACAAGACCCGCCAGGCCGCGAGCGACACCCAGGAGGCGGTGACCAGCAAGACCGAGGATTTGAAACTGTCGCCCGAGAACATCAGGCAGGAGCTGGCGCAGAGCGGCCGGGTCGTGCGCTCGAAGGTCCGGGTCGTGGGCGACCGCATCGACGACGCGCGCATCATTGCGGTGCTCAAGGGCAAATACGTCGTGGAGAGCAATCTCTCCGCTCTGGCCATCTCGGTGGAATGCCGGGCCGGCGCGGTCAAGCTGACGGGTTCCGCCACCTCGCCGGAAAACATCGGTCGCGCGATCACGCTCGCGCTGGAAACCAGCGGCGTGCACAACGTCGTTTCGCAACTTGTCGTCCGCAACTGACGTCTTCCCTTTTGTCTGGAAAAATTTTCGCCAAAAACTTCCCTGAACCTACCATGAACACCAAGAGCATCATCCTTCTCCCCGTCGGACTTTCCCTGCTGCTGTGCGCCGGATGCGTCGGCACGGGCCCCAACACGCAGCAAGGCGCCGTCAGCGGCGGCATTCTCGGAGCCATCGCCGGTGGCATCATTGGCAACAACACCGGACACGGCAACGGCGGGCAGGGCGCCCTGATCGGAGCGGCCGCCGGCGCCCTGATGGGCGGCACCATGGGCAACCAGGTCGATCACGAACGCGGCACCATCTATGGCTCCGAGCAGGAGGCGACCACGCAGGTGGTGGTGGAATCCCCGCCGCCGCCGCCCCCCCCGCAGCGCGAGGTGATCGTGGAGCGCTCTGCCCCCGACAGCGTCTGGGTCGAGGGGCACTGGGAGTATGACGGCCGCGGTTACTACTGGGTGCGCGGCTACTGGGACACCCCGCCGCCGCGATATCACCACTATGTGCCGCCGCATTGGGAGCGTCGCGGCCATGCCCACGTTTACATCCGGGGCTACTGGCGCTCGTAATTCCTGCCTGGCCGCGCAGCCCTGAGCGCCGGCGGCGGGAGCATTGAGCGTTCAACAGTTTTTGGATTGGACGCGCTGGCGGACGCCAAGCCAAACTCAGCGCATGTCTCGCATCGCAATTGTCGGCCCCGGCGCGGTTGGTGGAGTCATCGCGGCCCTGCTCTATGAAACCGGCCGGCACGAGATCACCCTCTGTGCGCGGCGGCCGCTCGCGGAGCTGACGGTCGAGACCCCCGGCGGTGTCATTGTCGCCCGCCCCGCCGTGCTGACCGATCCGGCGCAGGCGGCGCCGGTGGACTGGGTGCTGGTGGCGACGAAGGCCTACGATGTCGCGGGCGCGGCAACCTGGCTCAAGGGACTCGCGGCGCAGGGTGCGCCGGTCGCGATTTTGCAGAACGGGGTGGAGCATCGGGAGCGGTTCGCTCCCTACCTGCCGGCTGCGCAGATCGTGCCGGTCATGGTGGATTGCCCGGCGGAACGCACGGATCCCACGCACATCCGGCAGCGCAGCAAGGGTAAGATGGTCGTGCAGGACGATGCGCGCGGACGGGAATTCGTCGCCCTCCTGGCCGGCACCGCGGTCGAGGTGTCGCTGACGACGGATTTGAAAAGCGCCGTCTGGCGCAAGCTCTGCCTCAACTCCTCGGGCGTGCTCAACGCCCTGCTGCTCCAGCCGACCGCGGCGATGCGCGACGAAAAACTCGGCGACCTGGTCCGCGCGATGGTGGAGGAATGCATGGCGGTGGGCCGGGCCGAGGGGGCGGTGTTTGAGGACGGGCTGGCCGGCAAGATCCTGCAGGCCTACCGCGACGCGCCGGCGGACTCGGTGAATTCCATCCAGGCCGACCGCGCGGTCGGCCGGC
>JAYVZM010000072.1:0-6562 GCA_043783345.1 Verrucomicrobiota bacterium | reverse complement strand
GCAGCCGGACGAGGTCGAGCAGGGCGACTGGTTCACCAGTGCGGAAATTGACCGCTGGTTGCTGGAGCGGCCGCAGGAGCTGGCCCCGGCGTTCCGGTTCATCTGGCCGCGGGTGCGAGGGAGGCTGTAGGGCGGCGTGCTCGCCGCGGAAGGTGGCGGTGTCGCGGGTGCCGGCCCGCCTTCGCTTTCCGAGCTTTCGCCGTCGCCAAGGCTATGCCCAACGCGCGGGGTGGTTTCTTTTTTGTGTCTTTTTGCGGCGCTTCGTGGCTAGTTGGGGCCAGCCTTGGACTCGCCGCCGCCCCACATCGCCCTGTTGTTCACAACGTTTCCGAAAGACTCGGAGACCTTCCTCCAGCGCGACGTCGCGGCGCTCCAGGCGAAGGGGCTCAGCGTGAAACTTTATTCGCTTTGGGGCGGGGGCGGGGAGTTCCGCGGACTGCCGGTGCAGGATTTTTCGAAATGGCGGCTGATCCCGCTGTTCCTTTTCATCATTCCCTGGAACTGCATCCGCCGGCCGCGGGTGGTGCGCGACCTGTTCGAGGGCGTGCTCACGCGCGGGGCGCCGTCATGGCTGAATTTCTGGGAGAACATGCTCGGGGCGGGCTTCGCCGGTTGCTATTACCGGCAGCTCCGCCGGGATCCGCCGGCGCTCGTGCACGGCGCGTGGGCGGGAGCCCCGGCAACCGCCGCCTGGTTGCTCTGGCGGATTTTCGGCTGGCGCTATAGCACCGGAGCCCACGCCTACGACATCTACGAGCACGGCGGCGACTGGTGGCTGGGGGAGAAACTCCAGCACGCGCGGTTCATCCACACGTCGACCGAGATGGGCCGGCGCGAACTGATCGAGCGCGGCCTCCCGCCGGCGAAGATTGTCTGCGTCCGCCGCGGGCTCGACACGTTTCCGGCCTTCAAGCCGCTGCGGCTCGACCGGCGTCCGCTCCGTCTGCTTTGCATCGCACGGCTCGTGCCGAAGAAAGGCCTCGACCACCAGCTCCGCATTTATGCCGCGCTCAAGGCCGCCGGGCTCGCGTTCGAGGCGCGGATCATCGGCGACGGACCGCTGCGGGCTCGCCTGGAGGTCGCCGCGTCGAATCTCGGCCTGGATCCGGAGGTGACGTTTCTCGGCCATCAGCCGCAGCCGGAGGTCTGGACGCAACTCGCGTGGGCCGATGTGCTGCTGCATACGGGCGTCGTGGCGGCCAGTGGCGACCGCGACGGGCTGCCGAACGTCATCCCCGAGGCGATGGCCGCCGGGGTGCTGGTGGTGACCTCGCCCGTCTCGGCCACGACGGAGGCGATCAGCCAGGAACGCACGGGCCTGGTGGCGGACGTGGATTTTCCGCTGGCGTGGATCGTCGCCCTGCGTCGCCTGGGCGAGGACGACCGGCTCGCCGAATCGCTGCGCACCGCGGCCCGGCAGTGGGTGGTCGAGAATTACGACGCGCACCGGAATACCGCGCGGCTCGTGGAGTGCTTTCAGCGGGCGATGAAGGAATGATCACAAGGCATTTTTTGACCACGGATTTCACGGATGAACACGGATAAGACCTTGCGATTGGTTGTAGGGCGAGGTCGCCTGACCCTGCCATGGCGGCATCAGCGATGCCGCCCTACAGTTTTCCCTCCGGGTGCATCCATGTCATCCGTGGTCAAACCCTCTCCATGATCTACTACGACACCACCAAGATGGGCGCGGCGAAGCATCGCTCGGGCTTGATGCGCCTAACCTCGCGCTTGCTGGAGGAGATGGGCTCGGCGATCACGGAGGTGGCGTGGGACGGCCGCCGCCAAGCCTTCGTGACCGGCCCGCTGCGGGCGCCGGTGGATTTCTCGGGGGCGGACTGGCTGCTCACGGTGGAGATGTTCAGCGAGGCGGAGCGACCGGGTTTTTCCGCTTTTGTGCAAAGCCCGCCCTGCCGGCTGGCGGCGATGTTTCACGACGCCATTCCCGTCCGGTTCCCGCACATCACGTGGCCGCAGAGCGTGCAGCGGCATCCGGAATACATGAAGCTGCTGGCGGGCTTCGACCGGACCTGGGCGATTTCGAAGGAGACGCGGCGGGACTTCACCGGCTTCTGGCGCTGGCAGGGGGTGACGCCCAAGGGACCGGTGGAGGTGATCGAACTCGGGGCGGACTTCGACGGCGGCAACCGGGTCCAGCGGGATGCGGTGATCCCCCGGGAGCGTCCCGCGCTGCTGTGTGTCGGCATCGTCGAGCCGCGCAAGAACCAGGCGTTCCTGCTCGACGTGGCCGAGGCGCTCTGGGACGACGGGCTGAGCTTCGAACTGCACGTGGTGGGCCGGATGAATCCCCATTTTGGCAAGCCCATCGCCGCGCGGATGCAGGCGCTGCAGAAGCGCGAGTCGCGTTTCCGTTTTCATGCCCAGGCCGGCGACCGCGAACTGGGCCGGCTTTACGCCGCGGCGCGGGCGGTGGTGTTCCCCACCATCGCGGAGGGCTGCGGGCTGCCGCTCCTGGAGGCCTTGTGGCGCGGCGTGCCATGCGTCTGCAGCGATCTGCCGGTGCTGCGGGAAAATGCGGCCGGCGGCGGGTGCCTCCTGGCGAAGGTCAACGATGCGGCGGACTGGCAGGTTAAATTGCGGGCAGTGTTGACGGACGAGGCCGAGAGCCGGCGGTTGCAGACCGAGGCGATGGCGCGGCCGCTGCCGCGCTGGACGGATACGGCGCAGACGCTGCTGAAGGCGCTGCGGTGAAGCGGTCTTCAACCGGTCGGACCAACACCCCCCCGTCGCTTCGCGCCACCCCTTTCCAGAGGGAACCCAAGCCGGCGCAAGCGAAAATCCTTTCTTTGAAAGGAGCCTGTCGTCCGTAGCCCTGGCGAAGGATGATGCCCGTCAGGGCGGTGCGTGTCGGCGTCCGGCCGGGCGGCGAGCGCCGGCCCAACCCGCGAACTCACATCTGCTTGACGGCGTAGGCCATCGCCTCGGCGATCTTTTCGAGGTCCTCGTTGCTGTGCAGGGCGGAAACGGCGGTGCGGATGAGGTCCTTGCCTGGCGGCACGGCCGGCGCGATCGACATGACGGTGAAGACGCCTTTCTCGAGCAGGGCCTGCCAGAAACGGTAGACGAGTTCCTTCGAGCCGAGCACGATGGGGATGGCGGGCGTCTCGCTGCCCCAGGTGTCGAGGCCGAGGCCCTTCAGCATTTCCCGGTAGCGCTTGGTGTTCTTCCAGAGGCGCTCGAGGTGCTGCGGCTCCGACTGCATGATGTCGAGCGAGGCGGAGGCGGCGGCGGCCTGGCTGGGGCTGATGGACGCGCTGAAGAGGGTTTGTTTCGAATTGGTGCGGAGGTAGTCGATGAGTTCGCGCGTGCCGGCGACAAAGCCGCCCGTGCTGGCGAGGGATTTCGACATGGAGCCGCAGAGGATGTCGACCTTGTCGTTCAGCTTGAAATGATCGACCGTGCCGCGGCCCTGCCGGCCGAGCACGCCGAAGCCGTGGGCGTCGTCCACCACGGTGAAGCAGCCGGCGTCCTCGCCGATCTGGGTGAGCTCGGGCAGGCGGCAGATGTGGCCCTCCATCGAGTAGACGCCCTCGACAACGAGCATCTTGGTCGCGTTGTGCGGGACGTCCTTCAGGATCTGGCGGAGATCCTCAGGGTTGTTGTGGCTGAAACGCTCGACCCCGGCCATCGACAGCCTGACGCCGTCCCAGAGGCAGGAATGAATGTTCTTGTCGGCGAGAATGATGTCGCCCTTCTGCGCGTAGGTTGCGACGGCGGAAAGGCAGGAGACGTAGCCGGCGACGCTGACATGGCAGGCTTCGCGGCCGAGGAAGGCGGCGAGTTTCTCCTCCAGGGCGAGGTGGTAGGCGCGCGAGCCATTGGAGATGCGGGCGCCGGTCGTGCTGGAACCCCACGCCCTGGCGCCCGCGCCACAGGCCTCGACGACCTTGGGGTGGAAGGACAAGCCGAGATAGTCGTTGCTGGAGAGCATCACCATGTCGCGGCCCTGGAGCCGGATGTGAGTGCCCTTTTGGGCCTCCATCGCGTGATAGTAGGGCTTGTATTTCAGCCGCAATTTCGTCGCGTAATCATCATGCGCCCGTTCGATGATGGCTTTTTTGGTTTTGGTGAACAGGGAAAGAGCCATGGAAGATTGTGCGGCGACTACAGGTCAGAAAGGAGGGCATAGCAACCGCAAAGCCCCTTGTTCAAGAGCGCAGCGGCAGCTCCGGCATCCAGGCGCGCAGGTCGCGCGCGTAGTCGGACCAGGTGCGGAAATTCCTGGCCCGGGCGGCGGCGGACAGGGCGGCGAGCTCACGGTTGTTTTCCAACAGCCGACGGAGAGCTTCCGTCAGGCGGTTCGCGTCAACCGACTCCAGCGCAACGCATCCGCCCCCCCGGGCCGACTCGCCCAGGGCGCCGCGGGCGGAGCACACGCAGGGTTTGCCGTGTTGCAGGCTCTCCAGCACCGGCAGGCCGAAGCCCTCGAGGAAGGAAGGATAAACAGTGAAGGCGCACTGCCGGTAGGCCGCGTGCAAGGCCGCATCGGCTGCCGGTCCCTGATACAGCAAGGGCCGGCCGGCCCGCTGGAGGGCGCTGATCCGGGCCAGCGCCCGGCCGGCGGTGTCGGCGCGCGCGAGCCCGAGCAGTTGCAATTCGAAGACTAGGCCTTCCGCCCACAACGCCTCGCACGCCTCGAGCAGGGCGAGATGGTTCTTGCGGCCTTCGATCGTGCCGACGCAGAGCACGCGCGGCGGATGGCCCGGAGCGCGGTCCACCGCGGGGCCGGGGATCGCCTCCAGGCCGTTTGGGATGGCTTGCACGGGCGGCGCATCGGTCACACCGAGCCACGTCCAGTAGTCGCGCAGGCTGGCGGCGGAATCTTCCGAGACGGTGGCCACGCCGTCGAAAACCAGCAGCTCGCGCAGGTAGGCCGGCAGCCGGGCGACGGTGCCCGGCGGGGACAATTCGGGAAGCTTCAGGCCGATCGCGTCGTGGAAAACGGCCACGCGGGGGCCGCGCACGGCGCGGAGCAGCTCCGGCAGATGCGCGGCGGCGGACGGCGAAAACAATTCGGGACAGACGAGCGCCTCGCCCGCCGGCAGGGCGGGTTGGTTTCCGCTCAGCCGGCGGGCGTGCCCGGCGAGGCGCTGGTGCAGCGGCCATTTCGCGCCGCGGGAACTCGCGGCGACCTGGCCGGGACGCAGCCGCGCGAGTTCGCCCGCATTCAGCGCCCGCCAGGCCCGGAGATAAGGATCGTAGCAAATGCCGGTGGCCTCGCGGGCCTGGGCAAGCTCAGCGAAGAGCGAGCGCGTCACACGCTGAATGCCCGTTTGAGCGCGGGTATGGCTCGTGTGGGTGGCGTCGAAGAGGAGCAAGACGGGCGACAGGTTCAGGGCTGGCGGTTCTCGGGTCCGGTGTTGAGCCAGCGGATGGCCAGCCCCTGTCCGGGCCGAGCCTTGGTGGGGGCGGAGGCGTCGGGCAGGTGAAGGGTGATCAGGCCGACGGGGCGGCTGTTCCACAACTCGGGGGGAATCTTGACGCGGATGACGCCTGGCTCATGGAAGGGGGAGTTGAAAACAAGGATGTCATTGAAGAAGAGCTCGCAGCGCTGGATCTTCGGCGGACCTTCGGTGGCGACGGGATAGGCGACGATCTGCAGCTGGACGTCCGCGGTCGCCGGGACGGGGCGGAAGAGCAGGTCCACATCGCTGCCGTTGGTGCGGGTGGAATCGGCCCCGGGCTGGTCCAGGCCGGCGGTGCGGTAGCGGGAAAGATTGCCGGTGGCGGTGAAATCGATCCGGCCATCCACGGCGGGCAATTCCGCGGAGAGTTTGACCGGGATTTTCCGGGCCGGATCAGGCAGCAGCGGGGCGTCCGTGCCAGCCGGGACCGGAGCGGGGGCGGCAAACGCCACGCGCCAGAGGCCCCACGCCGCCCAATTGACGTTCGCCGGCTTGGTGAACGAGTGGACGCGGACGGCCTGCGGGAAGCGGAGTTCCAGTTTGGCCACCGGGATGGAGTTCCAGAGCGCTTGCGGCACATTGAGGGAGAAAAACCGGCGCTCGGCGGCGGTGACGGTGCCGAGGGACACGCCATTGAAAAACACCTCGGCCGGTTGCGGCGCGATGCTGCCGGGGCGCGGATTGTTCCGGGCCTCCAGAATGAGTTGCACATCCGTCGTGGCCGGCAGCGGTTTGAAGACCATCGCGGCCTGTTCCTGATCCGTCCAGGCATGCTCGACATTCCCGACGGAGAAGCCGCTGACCAGATGGCGAAAGCCATTGGCCTGCTTCGCAAAAGCAATCTCGGCCCCGTGCGGATCGAGCGGGGCGGGCGCCGTGAAGATGGCCAGCTCCTTCGTGATCCGGATTCCGTCCGGCGCGGGAGTGGTGATCCACCAGACCGCGGCTGTCTTCTCGGGTGCCGGCCCGAGCAGGCGGACATCGTGCTGGCGGCCCACCATGAAATTCCAATTGGACGAGGTATAGAAACGGATCCCGCGGCGCTGGAGTTCGAGCGCAACCGGAATGACATCGGGCCAGGCGTAATGTTCGAAGACCAGCAGGACCGGCAGGGGGCGCGGATTTCGGGCGAG
>JAYVZM010000071.1:0-2504 GCA_043783345.1 Verrucomicrobiota bacterium | reverse complement strand
CTGCAGGGCGTGCTGGAAATAGAAATGATGATAGAGAATCAGCCCGCGGGCGTCGCAGAGGTCGGCGAACTCCTTCACCCGCGAGAAATACCAGGGGTTGAAGCGGGTGAGGTCGTATTTGCTCAGGCCGTCCCAATCCCGGCCCTGGCCGCTGCGCGCCCACGGCATCTCCATGAACGGCGCCCAGACGTTGCCGTCCTTGTGCTCGGGCGCGCCGTAGAAATTGTGGTTCACGCGCCGGCGCTCATACCACAGGCCGTAATGCTGGTAGAACGCGGAGCGCGGCGGCATGGCCGCGGCGACTTCCTCGAGGTCGTCGGTCAGCCCCACGCCCGTCTCGCCGGGCGCGAAGCGGGTGAGCGCCGGGCCGTAACTCCGGGCGACACTGCGCGGCATCTGCGCCTGGAACCACGAGTAGTTGGTGCTGGACGTCCACGCCGGCTGGCCGTCGATGGTGAATTGCGCGTTCTCCACGCGCAGCGGATGCGCGCCGCGCGCCGGCTTCCGCGCGGCCTCGGCCGCCACGAAGGCGTCCACCTCCGCTTCGGCCAGCGGGCGGGCGCCGTCGGTTGAGAGCGAAATATTCTGGCGGGCCAGGCGGACGACGGCATCGGCGCCTTTGCGCTCGGCGAGTTGTGCGAGATAGAGGCTGGCGGGCGGGATCGGTCCGCCGCGGCCGAGGTCGCGCAGACCGTCCGCGTCGGGCGTGCGGCTGAACCAGTCGTCGGTGACGTCGCCGCGGCAGCCAAAGGCGAGGTTAAACGCGCCCGGCGGGCTCTGCACCTGGATGTCGGTCGCCTCGCAGTTCCATAGCAGTGAATTGGCCGCGGCCCAGCCGGAGCCCTGCCCGTCCACGCCGCGGTTGAGCAAACGCAGCGCGTTGCCGCGGATGATGACACGGTCGTAGAGCACGCCCGACGCCCAGCTCTCAACCGGGCCGCTGTAGTCGAGGGCGTCGGCCGCCGAGCATTGCAGAAAGACGTTCGGTCCGGTGGCAACGAAACCGGTGGTGAAGTCGCGCCGGCCGTGGTCGCTCCGGCAGCGTTGCACGAGCGTGAGCTGGCCGCCGAGGGAAAACACGCGCCGGCGGTAGCTGGCGAGTTCGGAGACCGGGTCCTGCGCGGAACAGTCCTCGATGGTCAGCCACTTCGTATCGGCCTGGGCGTTGATGACATAGCTGACGAAATGGCGGGCGGTGAGCTGGCGCACCCAGGCGTTTTCCACCTGGTCGAGCGTGACGCAGACCCAGGCGTGCTCCTCCAGATCGCCGGGGTGCTCGGAAACGCAGCGGAGATTTTCCACCCCGACGTGGTCGATGCGGCCGGGAAACTCGTAGCGGTAGACCGAGCCGCCGCCGTAGGCGCGGTCGAGTGCGGTTGTCAGCGGGGCGTCGAGCGTGATGCGGTTGCCGTCGACGGCCAGGATGGTCCGGTCCCAGAGGACGTCGCGCGAGCCGGGCTTCCAGTGCAGGCGTCCGTCCGCGCGCCAGCCGGGAAACAGATCCATGCCGAGCTGGGCGATCCATCCGGCGGTGCTGGGGCGGTGGACAACGATGCGATCGCCGACGGACAAACCGCTGGTGTTTTCGAGCGTGAGCTGCGTGGCGCCGACCGGCACGAAGGCGTCGGCGACAGCCCGGCGCGAGCCCACGACTTCGGTGCGCTCGCCGCGTCCGCCGACGTCGAGCAGGGCGCGCCGCGACAGTCCGGTGGCGACAAGCACGGTGCCGTTCTCGCCCTCGCCGGAGCCGCGCAACACGACGCCGCTGGCGCCGAGGCGCAGCTGCGTGTCGATGAGGTAGCGGCCCGGCTTGAGCAGCACGGCGCCGCGAAAACCGTCGGCGTCGCGCGGCAGGGCGGCGACGAGATCGAGGGCGGCCTGGATGCGTGCGCGGTCGTGTTTTCCGTCGGGTTCGACGGTGATTTTCGCCGGCACCAGTGGAATGGCCACGCCGCCGCCCGCGTAGCCGGCGGAAGAGAAGTCGACGATCCGGTTGCCCGCGGCGTCGGCCCCGTAGACGAGACGGTTGTCCGGACCAAGCTTCACTGAGACTTGGGCCGTGGCGAACGGCGCAAGAAAGACCCAAGCCAAAAGGCTTGTCATCCTGTGCGGGGGGAAGGAGCCATGTCTTGGTCGCCGCGCCGGTGACGGTGTGGCCAAACGCTGACGCGTTCGGCTACTGGATTCTTCTCCCGCGACCGCGGGATCAGAATGACAAACGGGGATCGATTCATCGTTCACAGCGGTTCCAGCCAGACGTTACGGAATTCGATGGGGAAACCCTCCATCTGCAGGGCGATGGCGCCGGCGGTGACGGGAAGTTTGCCGACGTGGTTCTGTCGGACACCGTTGACGGAGCACTCGATGGTGTCGTCGCGGCAGAAGATCTCGTAGGTGTTCCACTCGCCCGGCGGCTTTTCCGAGGGGTCGGCGAGGCGGGGGGAGCGCTTGCGGTTGGCGAGCAGCGGAGCGTCGGGGATGTCGAGGCCCATGCCGACGACCTG
>JAYVZM010000070.1:0-6598 GCA_043783345.1 Verrucomicrobiota bacterium | reverse complement strand
GGCATCGTCCGTCTGGTTGCCATCCAAGGTCTCCACCTGCTGGCCGGCGGTTTTCTCCTGGGAGGCATCGCCGCGTGGATCGCCGTCCGGGTCGCCCGCAGCCAATGGCCGGAACTGCCGCCTGCGAGCGGTCTCGTCTTTGCCTCCGCCGGTTTCGTGCTGAGCCTCGCCGTCGGCCTGGCCTGCTGGCTCCCCGCACGCCGCGCGGCAAGAGTCGATCCCATGATCGCGTTGCGGAGTGAGTGAACGTTTTCCCTGCCGGTGGCTCCCGCCAAAGCCCCCGGTTCCCATTTTCGGGATTGGCCAATCCCGCCGTTGAGGCGGCAACCCAATCGCACGATTTAAGGGAGTTGTTCAAAACGTTGTTGCATCGTGGGATAGTTTTAATTTCCCCGCTGGCACGAGGGTTGCAAAGTGGGGGACAATTCACCCACCAATGCTCACCCCCCGGCGTCTTTTCGCCCTGCTCATTTCTTCCGTCGTTCCGCTTCTGGCCCTCGCTCAGCCCGACCCCGCCGAGCCCGGTCTGGAAAAACTTTCGCTGGACGGTGCCATCCAGCGGGCGTTGGCCAAGAATTTCGCCATCAAAGTCGTGGGTTATGACGCTGCCATCGCCTCGGCGCGCGTGACCGAGGCCTTCGGCAAGTTCGACCCCGTGCTCTCGGGCAGCTATAGTTATTCCGAAAGCTTCGATCCCGCACTGATCAACACCAGCACCGGGCTGCGCGGGCCGACCACCTACACGAAATCCGACACCTACGATCTCAACGTCGGCGGCGTTTTACCGTGGGGCATGAGCTACAAGCTCGGCACCAGCACCGCCAACACCCGCGGCACGTTCAACGCCTACGCCGACAATTTCGATACCTTCACCGGCGTCTCCGGCACCCAGCCCCTCCTCCGCAACTTCGGCTTCGGTGCCACCCTCGCCTCCATCCGCATCGCCCAAGCCAACCGCGGCATCAGCGAGTGGCAGTTCAGGCAGGCGGTAATGGACACGATCACCCGCGTCATCTTCGCCTACAACGATCTCAATTTCGCCTATGCCAACCAGCGCAGCGCCATCCGTTCCCGCGACCTCGCCGCGCAGTTGCTCGCGGAAAATGAAAAACGTTTCAAGGTCGGCAACACCTCCGAATACGACGTCACCTCGGCCCGCTCCCGTGTCGCCAGCCGCGAGGAAAACATCCTTTTTGCCGAGCGCCAGGTGCGCGAAACCGAGAACGCCCTCAAGCAGCTCATCACCGATGACAAGTCCCCCGGTCTGCTCGCCCGACGCCTGGCCATCGAGCCACTGCCGCCCGCGCCGGTTGTCGTGGTCGATGCCGCGGCGGATTTCCACCGCGCCTTGGAAAAACGCCCGGACTACCAGCAGGCCAGGCTCGCGCTCAAGCGCGACGGCATCAGCGCCCGCCTCCAGCGCAACCAGCTCCTGCCCCGCGTGGATCTCGTCGGCAGCTACGGTTACAACGGCTATGACTCCGATCTTCGCATCAGCCGGCGGCAGGTGGGTGACGAGGACTACCGCGCCTACAGCTGGGGCGTCGTCGTATCGGTGCCCCTCACTTTCACCACCGAGCGCGGACGCTACCGCGCCGCGAAGATGCAACTCCGCCAGTCCGAGACCGAGCTTCAGCGCGTCGAGCAGGACATCGTCGTCCGGATCGGCAACGCCGCCGGGCAGATCGAGACCGGCCTGAAACGCATCCGGGCCACGCGGCAGGCGCGCGAGCTCGCGCAAACCGTGCTCGACTCCGAGGTCAAGCGCCTGCGCGCCGGCCAGAGCAGCACGTTCCTGGTCGCCCAGCAGCAGGAAATCCTTTCCAACGCCGAGGTCCGCGAAGCCGCCGCCCTGGCCGACTATGCCAAGTCCCTGGCCGACTATGATCGCCAGCTCGGCCTGACCTTGGAGAAGTTCAACGTGAAGCTCGATCCGTCGAGGAGGTAGGCGGATCCGCCAATTTGTCCGTTACGTCCCCGGTGGGGGCGGCGGCGCAAGGCGCCGCCCCAGCTACTTTATCCGGGAAGCAATACGGCGGAACGCGAGTCTGGACGACCAGCGCAGGAATTGCGGTCCCCCCCAGTTTCCTGCCGACGTTCGGCTCCACTCCAAGAGTCCGGCCGAAGCTTGCCCCTCACAGCGGCTTGATCTTGATATTGCGGAAAACCACGCCGCTGCCCGCCAGCACGATCCGGCCCGAGCCCAGCAGCCCGAAGTCCTTCAGCGCCTTGTAGCGGCTGCCTGCCACCGCCGTCCTCCATTCGGACGAATCGATCAGGTAGCTCAGCACCCGGTCGCCGTTGATCCAGTGTTCCACCTGGTTGCCAAACACCAGGATCTTCGCCCGATACCAGACGTCGGGTTGCAGGGTGATCTCCCGCCAAGGGGCGTTTAAACCGCCGTTGCCGCCCATCGCCACGCCTTCCCCGGCCAGTTGCATGACCGAGCCGGAATCGCCGGGCTCCGCCGCGTCTTCCGCCGCGCGGAAATAAACCACGGCACTGCCCCCGGCGCCGACCTTCCAGTCAAAAACAAATTCGAAGTCCTTGAAGTCCTCGACCGACGTCAGCGCCGTGCCGCCACTGCTCGTCAACGAACCCTCGACGACCTGCCAGTTGGCCGGCAACCTGTTCTGCCGGTAGCCGCGCCACTCGCTCACCGACTGCCCGTCGAAAAGATAACGCCAGCCCTGCGAACGCTCGTAGGCCGTCAGTTTCTGCGCCTCCACCGCATGGAGTTGTCCCACCAACAGCAGGCCCGTCGCGCCGAGAAAAACTTTCCATGCTTTCATTCCCCCCAGCATGCGACCGGCGACGAATAGGTCAACCTTTGCCTCCGGGTGGACACCGGGCTGTTCGAGCGCCGCAGTCATCACCTCGGCCAGCCGCCCTCGCCCGGCTTTGCCGACTGCGCTGCCGGACCTCACAAATCTGTCATCTGCAGCGCCCGGGAGAGTTGGGTGGTCAACTCCGGCAGGTGGGAAAGCACCTCCTCGAGATTCAGGCGTAGCTTCCCGAAGACCGCCTCGTCAACCTTGACCTTTGCCGGGGGGATATTCTCACAGAAAACCGTCTTCAGCAAACGCGCTCCATACAGCACCCCGGCCAGGCGATCATGCGGCTCCGGTGCCTCCAGCGGAACATATTGATGCAGGATCGGCCCGGTCACCTCGACAGTGAAATCCCATTTGCCCAGCATGAACGCGCCCACGGCCGCCTGATTGAATCCCAGCAGGGCGTATTCCGCTCCACTGTGGTCATGCGGAAAACCCTCGTCGTTGAGCAGCTCGACGGGACTGTCCGTGCTCTGAAGGTATTGATCGATCGGCAGCCGGCCGATCGCGTGCAGCAGGCCGCACATGTAGGCGGAGGGCATGTCTTCCCCCAATCGCTCCGCGAGGATTTCCGCGGCAAAGGCACAGGCGACTGATTCGCGCCAGACGGCCAGGTCGTCGCGTCCGTAGGCCGCCAGCGGCTGGGCGACCAGCGATCGCGCGGCCACCACCCCCACCATTCGGTAAACTTCCCGAAACCCGATGCGGTTCACCGCCTCCGCGATCGTGTGGCACGGCAGACCGCGCCGGAACCACGGACTGTTGCTGATCTGGATGACGCGAGTCATCAAAGCCGCGTCCAACCGGAGCAGCCCCGCAATGTCGTCCAGGACGGAATTTGGATCCGTCAGCAGGCGCTGCAAGCGGGCCAGCACATGGGTCACGGGCGAGAGTGGGCGCAGGTCTTCAACCAGTCGCTCGATGGTGGTGGCGGAAGGCCCCGGGGAGTCAGTCATTGCGCTGCAAACACCCGGCCCCTCGCCTTGAGGTGAACCTTCGATTTTTTCATCCGCCCTAGCGTGTGCCGGAAGGTGAATAGGTCAACTCTTGCCTCTCGGCTGCGGCGGGACCGCGCCCTTTCCTGGCCCGGCCCGACGGATCCGCCCCGCCCGGCCGGGCTAGACCTTCGTCATCTGCAGGACGCGGGAGAGCTGGGTCTCCAATACCGGCAGGAGGGACAGGAGCTCGTCACGATTCAAACGCAGCTCGCTGAAAACCTCTTCATCCACCTTGACCTCGTCGGGAGGGATATCCTGGCAATAGACTGATCGCAGCAGGCGGGCCCCATAGAGCACCGCGGCCAACCGGTCATGCGGCTCCTGGACTTCCAGCGGCGTGTATTGATATAAGATCGGTTGGATCACACTCGCGGGAAAATCCCATTTGGACAGCATCAGCCCACCGACATCCGCCTGGTTGAAACCCAGCAAGGCGTATTCCGCTCCGCTGTGGTCGTGCGGAAAGCCCTCGTCGGTGAGCGCCTTAGGATTCTCCGCCTTGCGCAGATATTGATCGATCGGCAGACGGCCGATCCCATGCAACAACCCGCACATGTAGGCGGCGGGCATGTCCTCCCCCAAGCGCTCCGCAATAATCTCCGCGGCAAAGGCACAGGCCACCGACTCGCGCCATATCGCCACGGCATTACGCCCGTAAACCACGAGCGGCTGGGAAGACAGCGATCCCGTGGCGACCACCCCGACCATCCGGTATACTTCCCGGAACCCGACCCGGTTCACCGCCTCCGCAATCGTGCTGCAAGGCAGACCGCGCCGGAACCAGACACTGTTGCTGATCTGGATCACGCGCGTCATCAGCGCCACATCCAATCGGATAAGGTCGGCAATGTCATTCAGCCCGGAGTTGGGATCCGTCAGCAGGTGCTGCAAGCGCGCCAGGACATGGGCCACGGGCGAGAGCGGCCGGAGCTCTGCGACCAGGCGCTCGGGTGAGGGAGGAATACCGGAATAATCAGCGGGTAAAGACATGGGGTGGGCCACAATCGAGCAAATCCTGCGGGAGAAGGCAAAGATATCTGCCGAAAATCCACGGTATTCCCAAGACCAGCTTGGAGCCAGTTTGGACGGAAATGTCCCTTAAAACGGAAGGTTTTCCCCCGGTCGCCTCCGTTGCCGGGAATTCGCTCGGCGGCCCCCCCGAAAGCCAGCTTGCGAAATGGCCCATTTGGCGAGAAAGATTGCGCCCATGCCCCGCATCCCCCTCGAAGACAATTTCACCGATGTCATCGGCAAGGCCCAGCGCGGCTATAAATTGACGGACGCCGCCCTGGCGGAAAAGGCGGACATCACCCCGGCCGATCTCATGGCCATCAAGGGCGGGGAGGTCCGCGAACACGCCATCCGCTCCGTCGCCCACGCGCTCGGCCTCGGGCGCGACGCGCTCATGGCGCTGGCCAGGCGCGAATGGTATCCGGAGCAGATGCTGTTCAAGCGTGGCTTCGCGATGTTCAACACGCCCTATGAGGATCTGACGGTGAACAGTTATCTCGTGTGGGATAACAAAACCCGGCTCGCCGCCGCCTTCGACACGGGCACCGACGCCCGTCCCATGCTCGACACCCTCGCCGGCGAGAACCTTACCCTCCGCTACATTTTCCTGACCCACACGCACGACGACCATGTCGCGGACCTCGACCGGCTGGCCGCCACCGGCGCCGAGGTGTGGGCCAGCGAACTCGAGCCCGCCGGCCGGCCCGGCGCGAAAACTTTTCAGGAAAACGCCCACTTCCATCTCGGCGAACTCGCCTTGAAGACGCTTTTCACCTGGGGACATTCGCCCGGACAGACGACCTACTACGTCACCGGCCTGTCGTGGCCGCTCGCCATTGTCGGCGATTCCCTGTTCGCCAGTTCGATGGGGGGCAGCGCCACGCACTACGAGATCCAGCTGCGCAACAACAAGCAGAAGATTTTCAAGCTGCCCCTCGACACCGTGCTCGCCTGCGGCCACGGCCCGCTCACCACCCTCAAGCAGGAGAAGCAGCACAACCCCTTTTTCACCCGGTGAGCACGAATGGCAAAATCGGCTTCGTTGGAGTCGGGCGCATGGGCGGCAACATGGCCCGCCGGCTCAAGGATTGCGGCGAGGCGGTCACCGCCATCTACGACGCGCACTCCGTGCCCGCCCGCGCCCTGGCCGCTGAGCTCGGCGCGGCTCCCTGCGCCACGTTGGCCGCGGTGACAGCCCGGGCCGATGTCATTTTCACGGTGGTCAGCGACGACGCAGCGCAGCTGGGGGTGTTTGCCGAAAATGGCGACTCGGTGCTGAGCGGCGCGACCGGAAAAATCTTTGTCAATTGCGCCACCCTCAGTCCCAAGGTGCATCTCGAGGTCGACCGCCGGGCGCGGCTGGCCGGCGCCCGCACGCTGGAAGCCTGCATGGCGTCCAGTCTCCCGCAGGCGCGCAACGGCACGCTCTACCTGATGTGCGGTGGGGAGCAGGCGACCTTCGAGCGGGTGCGGCCTCTCCTGGAAAAGCTGGGGCCCGCGCCCCGTTACCTCGGTCCCACCGGCCGCGCGGCCCAGGTCAAGGCGCTCGTGAACATGGTCATGAACGGCAACACGGCCGCGCTGGCCGAGGGGCTGGGGCTCGGCCACGCGCTCGGGCTCGACCTCGACATGTTGCGCGAGGTGTTCGCCCAGACCGGGGCCAACTCCCAGGTGCTCAAGACCGACGGGGAGGACATGCAGCACCGGGCGCATGAATGCTTTTTCTCCGCCGCGCACGCCGCCAAGGATTCGGGC
>JAYVZM010000069.1:0-6617 GCA_043783345.1 Verrucomicrobiota bacterium | reverse complement strand
GGGACATCATGCGGACGGGCGACGCGTGCCCGGTGCTGGCCGAGGCGCGCACGACGGTGCAGGAGGCCATCTTTGCGATGACCAAGGCCAAGGCCGGCGCGGTGGCGCTGGTGGATGCGGCGGGCCGGATGACGGGCATCTTCACCGACGGCGATTTCCGGCGCAGCGCGCTGAACGGCGGACCGGACTTCCTCCAAAAGCCCGTGGCCCAGTTCATGACGCGCCACCCACGCACGGTGTCCACGGAGGTGCTGGCGGTCGAGGCGTTGAAGATTTTCCAGCAATACAAGATTTCCGATCTCATCGCGCTGGATGCGCAGAACAAGCCCGCCGGTTACATCGACGTGCAGGACCTGCCGAAACTGAAGATTTTGTAGGCGCGGCTGCATTTGTAGGCGGACGCTGACTACACCACCCCGCCCTGCGGGCACCCCTCTCAAGCCGAGGTCATGCAGCTGGCCATGATTCCCCTCTGAACTTGCGAAACTAAAAAGTGCGACGGCAGGCCAGCCCGCTGGCGGGCGCCCAAAGAGCGCGAGCAAGCTCGCTGGCCCACCGGCAACTGCCTGATTCCGGTTCAAGAGGGGAACTTCGACTTCGCCTGTCTGGGTCCCCTCTGGAGAGGGCTGGCGCGCAGCGCCGGGGTGTGTTCAGGAAGTTAACGGAGTAGTTAGTGCCAAAGGCTCTGAAGCGCCCGTTATGGGCCGGGGGCGAAAGGTAATAAGGGGTGCGCTCCGGTTGCGCCCGCATTGCTTTCAGGCAAGCTGTCCCCTAGAAACCAGCACCCTTCTCCCATGCCCATCCCTCCCTTCGTTTATCAAGACCCGCTGCCGCTCGGCGCGGACGACACCGAGTATCGTCTGCTGACCACCGAGGGCGTGAGCACGGCCACGTTCGAAGGCCGGGAGATCCTGAAAGTCGCCCCGGAGGCGCTCGCCTATGTGGCGCGGGAAGCGTTTCACGACACCAATTTTTTCCTCCGCCCGAGGCACCTGGAGCAGGTGGCGGCGATTTTGAAGGATCCGGAGGCTTCCGACAACGACCGTTACGTGGCGCTGACCCTGCTCAAGAACGCGGAGATCGCCGCGCGGGGCATCCTGCCGATGTGCCAGGACACGGGCACCTGTTCCATCTTCGGCAAGAAGGGCCAGCAGGTGTGGACCGGCGGCAATGACGCCGAGCAGCTGGCGAAGGGCGTCTACGAATGTTACACCAGGGAGAACCTGCGCTATTCGCAAGTCGCACCCCTCGACCTGTTCAAGGAGGTCAACACCGGCACCAACCTGCCGGCGCAGATCGACCTGTTCGCCAGCGAGGGGGCGAAGTATGAATTTCTCTTCGTGGCCAAGGGCGGCGGTTCCGCCAACAAGCTGTATCTTTTCCAGGAAACGAAGGCGCTGCTGAACCCGAAGAGCCTGGAAAAATTCTTTGCGGACAAGATGCAGCTGCTCGGCACCTCGGCGTGCCCGCCCTACCACCTCGTCTTCGTCATCGGCGGCACGAGCGCCGAGGCGTGCATGAAAACCCTGAAGCTCGCCACGACCAAATATCTCGACACCCTGCCGACGAGCGGTAACGAGCACGGGCGCGCCTTCCGCGACCCGGCGATGGAGGCCCGGGTGCTGCAGCTGGCGCAGCAAAGCGGCGTGGGCGCGCAGTTCGGCGGCAAGTATTTTGCGCTCGATGTCCGCATCATCCGCCTGCCGCGCCACGGCGCGAGCTGTCCGGTCGGCATGGGCGTGTCGTGCAGCGCCGACCGCAACATCAAGGCGAAAATCACCAAGGACGGTCTCTTTCTCGAGAAGATGGAGCCCAATCCCGGCCGGTTCATCCCGCCGGAGATGCGCGCCTTCAAGGACGACCACTTTGTGCGGATCAACCTGGACCGGCCGATGAAAGACATCCTGGCCGAACTGTCGAAGCATCCGGTGACGACGCGGGTGTCGCTGACCGGCACCGTAATCGTGGCCCGTGACATGGCCCACGCGAAATTGAAGGAGCGCGTCGACGCCGGCCAGGGCCTGCCGGACTACGCGAAGAATCATCCCATCTACTACGCCGGACCGGCAAAGACGCCGACCGGTTACGCCTCGGGCTCGTTCGGGCCCACGACGGCCGGCCGCATGGACAGCTACGTTGACCTTTTCCAGTCGAACGGCGGCTCGATGATCATGCTGGCAAAGGGCAATCGCAGCAAGATGGTCACCGACGCCTGCAAGAAGCACGGCGGCTTCTATCTCGGCAGCATCGGCGGTCCCGCGGCGATCCTGGCCCAGGACAACATCACCAAGGTCGAGGTGCTGGACTATCCCGAGCTCGGCATGGAGGCGGTGTGGCGGATCGAGGTGAAGGATTTTCCCGCGTTCATCCTGATCGACGACAAGGGCACGGATTTCTTCGCCAACATCTGCGGCATCTGCGTGCCGGAGAAGTAGAGCCGGTCAACGCTATTCGCCGGCAAAGCTGAGGACGACATTGCGCGGGTGCGGCGCCCGCCGGTGTTCCCAAAGGAAAATGCCCTGCCATGTCCCGAGCAGCAGCTGGCCGTCGGCGAAAGGCACACTCTCACTGGTGCGCGTGAGGGCCATCTTGATGTGGCTGGGCATGTCGTCCCCGCCTTCGAGCGTGTGGGTGAAATGGGCGTCGTTTTCCTTCACGAGGCGGCCCAGCCAGGCCTCGAGGTCGGCGCGCGCGGAAGGATCGGCGTTCTCCATCATGACCAGGCTGCAGCTGGTGTGCTGGCAAAAAACGGTCGCGACGCCGCGGTGGAGTTTGCTCAGGCGCAGCTCCTTCGCGACGCCATCGGTGATCTCATGGAGACCCGACCCGCGGGTGGACACACTCAATGTGGCTTGAACGACTGGCATGGCCGGCAATCGCGCTAGCGCCCGGCGGGCGGCTTCGTCATGGCGCGCGGCTCCAGTGCCCGATCCAAGGTCGCGGCATCCATGAGTTTTCGCTCCAGCACGACCTGGCGGAGCGTCTTGCCGGTGGCGTGGGCCTCCTTCGCGACGCTGGCGGCCACATCGTAGCCGACGTGGCGGTTGAGCGCCGTGACCAGCATGAGCGAACGATCCACGGATTCGCGACAGCGCTCCGCATCCGCCTCGAGGCCGGCGACACATCTTTCGGTGAAAACCCGGACGGCATTGGCCAGGCACCGGATCGATTCGTGGAGGCAATGTGCCATGAGCGGCAGCGTGGCGTTCAATTCCAGATGGCCGTCACGTCCCGCCATGGCCACGGACTGGGCCAGGCCCTGCACATAGAGGCAGACCTGCACGAGCATCTCGCTCATCACCGGATTGACCTTGCCCGGCATGATGGATGATCCGGGTTGGGTGGCGGGCAATTTGAGTTCGGCCAACCCGGCCCGCGGGCCGGACCCCAGGAGGCGGATATCGTTGGCGATCTTGGTCAATCCGGCGGTGATGGCGACCAGCTGTCCGGCGACCTCCACACAATCGTCGCGCGCGCCCTGGGCCTCGAAGTGATTGCGCGCCTCGATGAAGGCGAGGCCGGTTTTATCGGCGAGGATGCGTGCAACGCAGGCGCCGAATTCCGGGTGGGTGTTGAGGCCGGTCCCGATCGCGGTGCCGCCGATCGCCAGTTCGTGCAGGGCCTTGATCGCCTTGTGCGCGCGGGAGGCCGCCTTGTGCGCCTGCGCGGCGTAGCCGGAAAATTCCTGACCGAGCGTCAGCGGCGTGGCGTCCATCAGATGCGTGCGACCGATTTTCATCAGATCGGCCCAGGCGATCGACTTGGCGGTCAACGCCCGCTCCAGCATTTCGAGCGCGGGGAGAAGATCCTGCTGGAGCGCGAGCGCGACGCTGACATGGAGCGTGGTGGGAATGACATCGTTGGACGACTGCCCGAGATTCACGTCATCGTTGGGGTGCAGCGGCCGGCCGGAACCGAGGGGTTGGCCGCTCAGCTGGCTGGCGCGGTTGGCGATGACCTCATTGGCATTGGTATTCGTCGAAGTCGCGGAGCCGGTCTGAAAAACATCGAGCGGGAACTGCGCGGCCAAGCTGCCCGCGGCGATTTCAAGCGCGATCTGCTGGAGCAGCTGGCTTTTAGCGGGCGGGAGCAGGCCGAGTTCCTCGTTGGCACGGGCGCAGGCCCACTTCACCAGCCCGAGGCTGCGAATAAATGCCGCCGGCAAGGTTTGTCCGCTGATAGGAAAATTGAGCACGGCGCGCTGCGTGGACGCACCATACAACGCCTCATCCGGCAGTGTCATCTCGCCCATCGAATCGCGTTCGGTCCGCATGGTGACAATCTAGCCGCGAACCTCGGATATGCAAAAACCCCGCCGGTGCCGGCGGGGTCGGACGGTCAGAGCCGGAAGGTCAGCCCGAGGGAGACCTGATCCCCCTTCAGGCCGATACGGCTGAGGCGATCGGTGATTTCGGGATCGCCGAGGTGACGGGACAGACGTTCGCGAACGATGGCGGGCGCGGTGGGCTCGGGAGAGAGCGGGCGGTCGCTATATTGGGCGAGAATGCGGTTGCGCCGGGAAGAGCCGGTAGGCACGGAGGCCAGCTCGCTGGCCGGGGCGGAAGCCGTCTGGACTCGGGCCGGCGCGCTCAGGTGGCCACCCATGACGGCATTGAGGAGTTCGGGTTCGGATTGGGTGAGATGCTCGAGGTTGGCGGCGATAGAGCGAGCCGAAGGAGTTTCGGCCTTCGGGGGAGCAATCAGGGTGGGCAAAAGTTCCGTGGCCGCGATGGCACCCGAGGGCGTCGCGACAGTCGCCGCTGCCGGAGTGCGGTCATCCAGCGCCGGTGCCGTTGGTTGGCTGCGATTGACCAATGGGGAGGATACCGGAGCCGGCACCACAACCGCTGAAGGCGGGTTGACCGCCACGGCGGAGCCGGATGACGGGGCGGTTTCCAACTGCGTGAGCTGCGTCGGAGCGTAGAATTTCACCGAGACCAAGGTGAAGGCGAGGACGGCGGAGGCACCGATGGGCAAGTAGGCGCGCCGGGCAAAGAGTTGGGGCAGCTCCTGCCACCACGGGCGTTTCTCCATGAGGGCGGTGAGTTGTTTCTGGCGCAGCTCACGCTCGAAATTGGTCCAGAATTCAGCGGCGGGACGCTCGGCCCGTTTGAGACGAAGCAGATCCTCGACGGTGATTTTGGGACGTTGTTCGGGATGGGACATGCGTGGAAATCAGGAACGAAGGTATTTGCCCAGCTCGCCTTGCAGGAATTGTTTGGCGTAGTGCAGTCGGGAACGAACGGTGCCTTCGGAGCATTCCATGACTTCCGCTATCTCGGAGTGGCCTAGGCCATCGATTTCAAATAGTGTAATCACTGTTCGGTGTGGGATAGACAGTTTTTGGAGCGCTTCGTTCAATTTTTGCTGTAGCTCCTTGAGGTCGGTGTCGCGCGCCGCCCCATTTTTATCCGTAAGTTGCTCAAGAATTTGGGCGTTTGTGCCATCCTCCTGAAGCTTCTCGAGGCTGAAAAAACTGCGCAAACGGTTCTTGCGGAGATGGCTGAGCGTGGAATTGACCGCGATTTTATAGAGCCATGTGAAGAAGGAGCAATTGCCCTGGAATCGCGTGATGGACTGAAAAGCCTTGATGAAGGCCTCCTGCGTCAGATCCGAGGCGTCCTCCCGGTTGGCGGTGAGATTGTAGACGACGCCAAAGACGCGTTCGCGATACTTGAGAATCAACTGGTCAAAAGCGGCCACATCCCCCGCCTGCACCCGTTTCACGACCGAGAAATCTGTATCGGCCTCCTGTTGCCGCTCGGGTGAGGTGATGATGGCCTTGGTGAAAACCCGGGAAAGGTTCATCGTGCAAGAGACAGGCTAGAGCCGGTTTGGAGCGTGGCAAACGCTAATTATTCCGCTGCCCGCTGCAAGGCGAGCACCTGCCCTTGGAGCATGGAACCCAATTGGAGTAGGAACGGCACAGGGGCGAGGCGGGCATGTGGCGCCAGCACTTCGGTCGCCGAGGCCAGCTCGTTATTGATGGCCTGAACGACCGCCGCTCCGATGCCCATCTCCTTCATCCGCAGCTTGCTGGCGGCGAGACTGGGCAATTGACCGCCCCGCAACGCAGTCACGATCTCGGCGCGCTCGTCCGGGGAAACCCGGTCCAGCAACAGCATGAGCGGCAGGGTGAGCTTGCCGGTGGCCAAATCGGTTCCGAGGGTTTTGCCGATGCGTTTCTCTTCGCCTAGAAAATCCACGAGATCGTCGTAGATCTGGTAGGCGATGCCGAGATGATGCCCAAAACGATCGGCGGCGGCGGCGAAAGCCGCGTCGTTGCCGGAGAGGCGGGCGCCCAGAAAGCACGAAACCCGGAAAAGCTCCGCAGTCTTCAGATCGATCATGCGCCGGTATTCTTCCAGCGAGATGTTGATGTCGCGCCGGCGGAGCGTCTGCATTATTTCGCCCGAGCAAACCTTGCGGGTGGATTCGGCCACGAGCCGGCAGACCTCCGTCGTGGGAAACTGCGCGGCCACGAGCAAGGCTTGGGAAAACAGGGCGTCACCCAGCAATACCGCCGCATCGGACCCGAATTCGCGCGCGGCGGTGCGGTGGTTGCGACGAATTTCGGCCCGGTCCATGATGTCATCGTGCACCAAGGTGGCTAGGTG
>JAYVZM010000068.1:0-6617 GCA_043783345.1 Verrucomicrobiota bacterium | reverse complement strand
CCGCTTCGTTTAGACAGGCCTGTTTCCGGCGGTTGGCAGGGTCCTCGCGGTCATTCAGCTCAGTCCGCGCGGCGCCGGTAGGTGAACACCCCATTATTTCTTCACCCCATAGCGGCTGGGGTCGCAAAGGACTATTCTGGCGCCTCGTTCGAAGTCTGTTTCGCCACCTCCGCGTTGAACCGACTCTGAAAGAAAGAACAACAAAATGAAAATATTCAAACTATTGGCTTCAACGACGCTCGCCGCCTTCACGGTCTTTGCCGGCATCGAAGCGCGCGCCGACAACATGGCGTCCATCGCCATCACCCCCGCGACCGGGGTTGTCACCCTCACTCCGCGCTGGTCCATCGGGGGCAATCTGGCCGGATTCCACCACATGGCGCAGGACTTGGGTCTGACCGGCAGCGTGGCCAACAATTTCTACTCGATCAGGAACGGGACCATTCCGTCGGGTGGCGATATCCTGGCGTTCAAATTCTACGTGGCGGGCTCCGGCTCGGCGACGTCCCACTCGGACATCGGCAGCAAGCTCACCCCGGATTCCTATTCGGCCCTGAGTTCGGCCGATCCCGATGTCGGTTACGGCGCCGTGAACTTCTATCTCATCCATCACAAGGGGACCACCGACTACTTCACGGCGATCATCCCCGGTTCGGCCAGCTCCTCGGCGGTCACCGATTTGAAACCCATGTCCGGGCCCGGTGGTCCCGGCACGATCACGGGCGTCAGCGGCTACTTCGGCCTGACCTTCGCGGCCGCCAACCTGGGCTATGGCCTCAATAATTTCTATTATCTCCGCAACGACCCCGTCACCAGCACCACGAAATTCGGCACGCTCGTGCCGGCCCTGCTCGCCTCCTCGGCCGATCAGTTTGACCTGGGCCTGGGCGGCCATAACGCGCTGGCCTTCACCGGCAGCGACGTCGGCTACGGCACGGATCAGATGTATTACCTGCGGCTGGATCCGATCACCGGGTTCACCATTTTTGGCACGCTCGATCCCGCCCTAGCGGGCGCGCGGCACACCCGGGACATCGCCAATCTCGGCAGCGTTTACTCGACGCTGGCCTTCGTCCCCGGTGACGTCGGATATGGCTCCTTCCGATTCTACACGACCGGCGCGGTCAACACGACGTGGCAGTCGGTCAGCTTCGCCGCCATCGCCGACCGGGCGATCGCCACGGGTTCGTTCAACGTCAACCCGACCGCCAGTTCCGCCCTGCCGATCGTGCTCACCGTCGTGCCCGGCTCCGTCGGCGCGGCTTCCATTGCCAACGTCGGCGGCGGTGTTTTCTCCGTCACGCCAACAGCGCCCGGCCTCATCACGCTGCAGGCCACCCAAGCCGGCCAGTCTGCTCCCGCTTTCGAGTTTAACATGCTGAGGCAGAGTTTCACCATTACCGGCGTCGCCACCCTGGCCATCACGACCCAGCCGACCTCGCAAAGCGTGGTCACAGGCGCCACCGCCAATTTTTCGGTGGTCGCCAGCGGCACCTCGGCCCTGAGCTACCAGTGGCGCAAGGCCGGGGCCAACATCGTGGGTAACGCGTCCGCCACCACGGCCACGCTCTCGCTCACGAACGCGCAGGCCGCCGACCAGGCCAGCTACGATGTCGCCGTCACCAATGCCTCGGGCACGATTTTCAGCAACCCCGTCACCCTGACGGTGACGACCGCCGCCCCGATCATCACGAATTCGCCGCTCACCGCTGCTGGCACCACCGGCACGGCCTTCAGCTTCACGATCGCCGCCTCGAACTCGCCGACCAGCTACTCGGCCAGCTCGCTGCCCGCCGGCCTCGCGGTCAACACTTCGACCGGTGCCATCACCGGCACGCCCACCGCCGCGGGTTCCACCTCCGTGCTGCTCGGCGCGACCAACGCTTCCGGCACCGGCAATGCCACGCTGGTCATCACCGTCGCCGCCGCGGGCACTGCCCCGGTCATCACTAACAACCCGCTCACGGCGGGCGGCACCGTCGGCACCCCGTTTAGTTTCACGATCACCGCCACGGGCTCGCCCACCAGCTACGCCGCCAGTCCGCGCCCGACCGGCCTCGCGATCAACACCACGACCGGCGCCATCACCGGCACCCCCTCGGCCGCGGGCACCACCAGCGTGACGCTCGGCGCCACGAACGGCACCGGCACCGGCAACGCCACCCTCACGATCACGATCGCCGCCGCTGGCGTCGCCCCGGTTATCAACAGTCCGCTCACCGCCGCCGGCACGGTCGGCACGCCGTTCAGCTATTCCATCACCGCTGCCGGCTCGCCCACCAGCTATGCCGCCAGTCCGCTCCCGGCCGGCCTCGTGCACAACGCCACGACCGGCGTCATCACGGGCACGCCCACGGCCACCGGCAGCACCAACGTGACGCTCGGCGCCACGAACGCCTCCGGCACCGGCAACGCCACCCTCGCGATCACCATCGGCGGCGGCAGCGGCGCCCCGGTCATCACCAATAGTCCGCTCACTGCCAGCGGCACGGTCGGCGCGGCGTTCAGCTTCACCATCACCGCGACGGGCTCGCCCACGAGTTACTCCGCCACCCCGCTTCCGGCGGGTCTCGTGCGCAACGCCACGACCGGCGCCATCACCGGCACGCCCACGGCCACCGGCGTGACCAGCGTGACCCTGGGCGCCACCAACGGCACCGGCACCGGCACCGCCACCCTCACGATCACGATACTGTCCGCTCCGAGCGTCACCACCCAGCCGGTCAACCAGACGCAGGCAACCGGGTCGGACGTCACCTTTACGGTGGCAGTCGCCGGGATCCCGGCGCCGGTCATCCAGTGGCAGCGTCTGCCCGCCGGCTCGACGGTCTGGGAGAACTTGGTTGAGGGCGGCAGCTATCACGGCGTGACGACCACGACCCTCACGGTCAGCTCAGCCACCCCGGCGATGTCGGGCGACCAGTTCCGGTCCGTGGTTACCAATGTCGTCGACCACCTCGGCAGCACCCCCGTGACCCTCACGGTGACGGGCGGCGCGGCGGCCCTGTTCCAATATCCCGGCAGCATCGCGATGGACGGCGCCGGCAACCTGTATGTGGCGGACGCCTCCAGCAACACCATCAAGAAGATCACCACCGCCGGCGTGGTCAGCACGCTGGCAGGATCGGCCGGCCAGGCCGGCTCCCAGGACGGGACCGGTGACAGCGCCCGCTTCAATCAGCCCAGCGGGGTGACGTCGGACGCGGCGGGCAACCTCTATGTCTCGGACACCGGCAACGCCCTGATCCGCAAGGTCACCCCCGCCGGCGTCGTGACCACCGTGGCGGGCTCGGCGACCGCCCGCGGCAATGCCGACGGTGCGGGCAGCGCCGCGACGTTTGGCTCCCCCAGTGGCATTGCGATTGACAGCGCCGGCAACGTCTATGTCGCCGACTCCTTCAACGCCACCATCCGCAAGATCACTTCCGCCGGCGTGGTCAGCACGCTGGCCGGCTCCGCCGGCAACCGGGGCAGTGTGAATGGCACCGGCAGCGCCGCGTTGTTCAATTATCCCAACGGCGTGGCGGTGGACGCCGCCGGCAATGTCTATGTTGCCGACACCTTCAACTCCACCATCCGCAAGATCACACCGGCCGGCGTGGTCACCACCCTGGCCGGGCTAGCGGGCGTCAGCGGCGCCGAAGACGGCACCGGCCTCGGGGCCGTGTTCTACCAGCCTTACGGCTTGGACGTTGATGCTTCCGGCAATGTTTATGTCGCGGACACGGGCAACAACACGATCCGTCGGATCACTCCGGCCGGTGTGGTCACCACCCTGGCCGGAGTCCCGGGCATCGCCGGTCTCGCCAACGGCACCGGCAGCGGTCTGTTCAACCAGCCGCGCAGCCTGGTGGTCGACTCCGGCAACATCTATGTCGCCGACACCGGCAATGCCACGATCCGTGCGATCACCCCGGCCGGTGGCGTCAGCACCCTAACGATGACGGCCGCCGTCGCACCGACGCCCACACCGACACCCACACCGACACCCGCGCCGACGCCGACGCCCACGCCGACGCCCACGCCATCGGGTAGTGGCGGCGGTGGCGCCATCCAACCGTGGTTCGTCGCCCTGCTGGCCCTCCTCGGCGTGGCCCGGCGCTGGCTGAAGCCAAAGACGCAGACCGTATAACCCATCGCAGCGGGTGAACCGGACGGCCGGTTGCCCCTGCCACTCATCGGGCAGGCTTGGAGCAATCCTCGCCTGCCTTCTGCGTTTTCGGGCGACCCGGTTCATCCCGGTCCCGCCGGTCCGGTCGCATGCGGCGCGATACCCCAGGGGACGTCTTCAAACAGGATTGTCATCCTGAGCGTAGCGAAGGATCCATGCGTTCGCAGGTGGCATCACGCTCGCGGGCCATGGATGTCAAACCAGCCTGCTGGCTGGATTTCGCTACGCCAAGAATGACAGGCATGGTTCCTTGGATATTTGAAGACGTGCCCTAACATTACTCCGCCATGTTTGTTGCGGGCAGGTCGTCCGCCTGAACGACGCGTGGACTCTCCACCACCGGCACAAACTAGCTAGCGGAGTGAACCCCAAATCCCGGCGCGGCACCCGGCCCGGTGTCTCGTGAATTTTCCGGCGGGTTACACCCCATTTCTTCCGACCGGTTTGTCGCGTATGCTCCGGGAAGAAAAGCCGTGGACCGCTTCGCCTCCAAAGCAAAAGCCCTGCGTCCCTCGGTCCCATCACCGGTTTGCTCACGACGCACCGCCCCTATCCTGCCAATAACTCCCATGAATCCGAAATACAAACTCCTCGCTGGCGCGGTCCTCGCCGCCAGCCTTTCCCTCGCCACCGGCGCGCAAACCAATCCTTCCCCCGCGCCCCTCGGCGCCGAGAAGTCGTTCAATGAATTCGTCCACATTGAAATCAAGAATTACCAGGACGAGAGTCTCGGGCGCATCAAGGACCTGGGCGTCGATCTGAGCAACGGCCGCATCGTCGAGGTGCTGGTCGTCACCGACAAGTCGCTCGACGCCGGCGGCAAGATCGTGGCGGTGCCACCCCTCGCGCTCATTCCCGATCCGCTCAACAAGGTCTACCGGCTCAACGTGAGTCCCGAGGTGTTCAAAACCGCGGCGGCCATCGACCTCACGACGTGGGAGGACGCCGGCCGGAGCGATCGCGTCGCCGCAGCTTACCGCCTTTTCGGCCAGGACCCTTATTTTCTCGAGGAAGGGGACACGGCCAGCAAGACGGCCGCCCGGCCCAAGGTGCCGCTGGGCTACGTCGAGCGCTGCAACAAGCTGCTGGATCTCCCGGTCGGCAATTTCCAAAAGGAAAAATTCGGCAAGGTGTGGTCCCTGACCCTGGATATTCCCCGCGGACGCATTCTCAACGTCATCGTCCTCGCCCCGGGCAATTTCAAGACGAAGAGCATCATCCCCGCCATGGCGCTCAGTTTCAACGCCACGCGCGACGCGCTCCTGCTCGACGACACCAAGCTGGAATACGCGGACGAGCCGCGCTTCATCTTCACCGAAGCCGCCTTCGGCAATCCCGCCTCCTCCCGCGAGGAGGCCTACAAGGGCCCGCGCACCCGCAGCACGCTTGCCCAGGGCGACAGTTATTTCGATGTGGATCGGACGGTGCGCATCAACCGGGACATCCGCGGCGCGAAGATCAACGGCCGGAATGTGCAGATCGGCACGATCAACGGCCGGGTCACCCTGCGCGGCTGGGTCTACACCACCGAGGACAAGCGCCGGATAAACGACATCGCGATCGCAGCCTCGCGGCTGGAACTGGTGGACAACCAGATCATGGTCGGAAAGCCCGTCACGAGCAACTGATCCCGCCCCGCGTTTGCTCCGCGAAGAATCCGTCCGTGGTTCTGCCTTCATTCGCCGAGCTGTATCGTGCGCGGCAGGGCTGCGCGCCGCACGAGTTCCAGCGCAGGATTTTCCGACGGACCCTGCCCTGGCCCTCCCGGCCGTTCGCCCTTCTGTTCCTGATCGGTGACTAGTTCGAATCCGACCGCCGGTCGATCGACGCCGGCCGGCCGTCGCCGTGCCCGGCTGGTCCAGGGAAAGTCTCTGCTTATGAAAAACCGCCTTCTGCTTCTAATCGCCTTCGTCTTCCCCGGTGTCGCAGTGGCGCAGTTCGTCGATCCATTCAATGCGATCGATCCCGCCGTGTGGGTCCGCAACCGGTATAATCCCGCCGGCTTCTCGTCCGTCCTGTTTGACGGTGACAACCGCCTGCAACTCACCCTCGACCAAACCGGCAGTGCGGCCAACCGCCCCGCGCTGTTCAGCAGCGCATTCTACAACACCCAGGGCCGCCAGCGCGACGGCGGCATCACTGGCTTATGGACGCTCAGCGCGGAGGTCTACGTTTCGTCCGACTTCGACACCACCACCGGCCCGCTGGTCCGCAGTGCGCTCTGGGGCCATTCCGGCACGACACCCGAGGGCGGCGCCTACATGATCATGGACTTCACCAATGCGAGTCCCACCGATCCACTCAACGCCGCCGCCCTCGACCGCTCCTTTCGCTTCCGCGTCTTCGACGTCAACTTCGGCAACTATATCGACCTCGGCGTCCCCGCCGGCTTCGTGTTCGACACGTGGCACCTGCTCTCCGGCACGTCGACGGGCGCCACCTTCGA
>JAYVZM010000067.1:0-6629 GCA_043783345.1 Verrucomicrobiota bacterium | reverse complement strand
GGTTGTTGTGGAAGAGACGGTCACGCTGACCGTTCGGGTGGCGTTCGCCGTCGAGCAGATTGGTTTGGATGAAGACATCGAGCCAGCCGTCGCGGTCGTAGTCGCAAAAGGCGGCCATGCCGCTCGCGTCGGAGAGCGCGAGGCCGCGCGCCGCCGCCTCCTCGCGAAAGGTGCCGTCACCTTGGTTGAGGTAGAGAAGGTTGGGCGCCCCGAAGCGGCAGACGTAGAGGTCGAGCCGGCCGTCGTTGTTGACGTCGGCAAAGGCCGCGCCTTGCTTCCAAGCCCCGAGTGGACCCGCCACGCCCGCGCGTTCCGTCACGTCCTCGAACTTGAAGCCGCCGAGATTGCGGAAGAGGTGGTTTGGTCCGGTCTTGCTGATGACAAAAACATCGGGCCGGCCGTCGCCATCGTAATCGCCGATCGCGATTCCCGTGCCGATACAGCCCAGGGTGAACTCGCGGTAGTATTCCCACCACATCTTCGGGTCATCGTAGGCGTTGAAGGCCTTCACCCCGGTCTGTTCCGGCGGCAGGGTGGCGAAGAGCGTCGCGCCGCGCGGTCCGGACCGGGGCGCCAGCGGAGCCATCGCCAGACCGGGGAGGGTCTCCGCGCCCGCCACCCCTCCGACCCACGCGCCCCACCACACCGCCAAGGCCAGCCAGCGGCCGAGGCCTTGACGCGGGCAGAAAGGGGGAAAAGCGGGAGCAGACATGGGATAAACGCCAGGGTGGCGAGAGGGAAAGCGTCTTTCTCATGTTAGCGCAAAACAAAGTTGGCCAGTCGAAGAAATCAGGGTTTGCACTAAACGTTAGAGTAATTGTGCTGCTGGCATCGAAAACAGGCGGCGCGACACTCTGCCTGCCTCGCGCTCCCACCGGCGCAGCTCCCCTCTCACCCCACTCCCATCCCCACCATGAAACGGCTGCACTCCCGGCTGCTGCTCGCGGCCACCCTGACCCTGGTGGGCGCGGTGGCGATTTGGGGCGGCCGGAATCTGGCGGCGCGGCGCGCCTGGGCGGCCATGCGGCCCGCTCCGCCTGAGGCGCAGGGCGCCGCGGCGCCCGGTCTCGACGCCCGGCTCGCCGCGTGCAACGACCGCCTGCAAACCTGGCCGCCTGATCGCGGCGCGCTGGCGGAGTTCACCCGGCTGTGCCACGCCAACGGCCTGATCGAACCCGCTATCAGCGGCTACCGGGCCCTCATGATTCTCGAGCCCGGCGAAGCGCGCTGGCCGCACCTGTTGGCCTCGATTCTGGCCGGCTACGGGCGGCTGGACGAGGCGCTGCCGCTGCTCCGTCGCGCCACGGTGCTCGCCCCGGATCATCTGGTGGGCTGGCTGCGGCTCGGCAAGGCGCTGTTCAAGGCCAACGCCACCGCCGAAGCCGAGGCCGTCTATCGGGAGACGCTGCAGCGCGCCCCCGGCAATCCGTTCGCCCTGCTCGGCCTGGCGCGCTGCGACCTGCGGCAGGACCGCTGGACCGCGGCGCGCAGCCACCTCCAGCAGGCCGTGGCCGCCGATCCGAAATTTGCCGATGCCCAGAGCCTGCTCGCCAGCGTGTTCGATCGCCTGGGCAATCCCGAGGCCGCCGCGATCGCGCGCCGCCACGTGGCGGACGAGGGCTACTATTCCGAGCCGCCCGATTCCTGGTCGGATGAACTCACGGCCTTTTGCCACACCCCCTACACCCTGCTGGTCACCGCCTCCGCCACCACCTCGGGTGGCACTCCGGCCAAGGCCCTGCCCGCACTGGAACGGGCCCTGGAGCTGGCCCCGGAGGATCCCCGGGTGCACCGGCAGCTGGCGAAGACGCTGTCCAGTCTCGGCGACATGGCGGGCGCGCGCACCGAGCTGGAAAAAGCCGTGGCCTTGGCGCCGGGCGACGAGAACCTGCAGATCGACCTGGTCGCGCTCCTGCGGGCCGTGAAGGATCGCGCCGCCGTGGAGCGTGCCGTGACGGCCGGGGTCGCCGCGTGTCCGACGAGCGCGGCCCTGCACTTCGATGCCGGGCTGATCGCCGCCGACGCCGGGCGGCTGGAGGAGGCCGCGGAGCATTTCCGCTTCAGCTGGCAAAACCGGCCCGATCAGTCCGCCGCCGCCCGGGAACTCGCCCGGGTTTACTTCCGCTCGCACCGCGACGAGGAAGGGGTCGCCGTGCTCGAACGAGTCCTCGCCGTCGAACCGCGGGACACGGCCGCCCATATCCTGCTCGTGGGGCATGGCCTGGAAATGGGCGACCCGCGGACGGAAGGCTGGCTGCGCCGCGCCATGGGCACCGGCGCGCCGGAACTGATCGAGTTGCAGCAAAATTTCCAACGCCGATCCGGCCGCGAAGTCCGATGACCCCCCCGACCCGACCCGACAGTGCCAGCCCGTTCCACCGGCCCACCTTGAAGGACGTGGCCCGCGAGGCGGGTTTCCACATCACGACCGTCTCGCTGGCCCTGCGCAAGCACCCGAGCATTCCCGAAAAAACCCGGACCAAGATCAGGGACGTGGCGAACCGCCTCGGCTACCAGCGGAATCCCGTCTATCATGCGCTCAGCCGGTTCCGCGAGCAGGGCTGCGTGCGCGGCCCGGCGCCGCGCATCGCGTATCTGGAAAATTACGGCGCCGGTTCCGGCCGGGAACGCGCCCCGCATCAACAGGCCATGCTGGAGGGAGCCCGGCGGCAGGCAGAGCTGCTCGGTTACCAACTCGAGCCGCTGGCCGTCGGGGAGGATGATCATGACAGCCACAGCCTCACCCAGTATCTGAAGGAAAAGCAGATCGAGGGCGTGGTGGTGGCGGCGTTTGTGCCCGGCTTCGCGGAGATTGCGCTCAATTGGGATGACTACGCCGTCGCGAAAATCCATTCCCGCCACACCGAACCGGAGGCGACGGTGATCGGCAACGATCATATCCGCGAGGTGCGCCTGGCGTTCAGCCGGCTCTCGGCCCTCGGCTACCGGCGCATCGGCCTCGCCATCGGCCGCGCGGATGAGGACGCCTGCGGGCACCGGCACAGCGCCGGCTACCTGATGGAGGAAGCGTCGATCCCCGTGGAACGCCATGTGCCGCCGTTGCTGTTCCCTTACAACTTCGACTCTCAATCCCTCCGGGGCATGATCGGCCGGTGGGTCCGCCGCCATCAGATCGATGTGGTCCTCTGCAATTGGACCAGCATCCAGACCATGCTGGAGCAAGAGGGTCTCCAGGTGCCCGACAAGGTCGCGTGCGCCTGCCTTTGCCTTTGCGATCCCATGCCCCCCGGCATGGCCGGGGTGCGGCCTCATCTCGACCTGCTCGGCGAACGGGCGGTCTCCATCGTGGTCGCCCAGCTGAAAACCACCGAACGGGGCGTGCCCGCGTGCGCCTCCTCCATTTATGTCCAAAGCGTCTGGCAAGACGGTCAAAGCGCCCCTGCCCGCGGCTGACAGCAGTCCCGCCCCCAAACGTTATTACACCCTGGCCGATATCGCGGCCAAGGCGGGCGTGCATGTCACCACCGTGTCCCTCGCCTTGCGCGACCACCCCAGCATCCCGCCGGTGACCCGCGCCCGCATCCGGACCGTCGCCCGGAAATTCGGCTACCAGCGCGATCCGCTGCTCGATGCGCTGAACTTCCACCGCGCCCGCCGCAACCAGCAGTCGCGGGTGGTCAGCTCGGCGTTCATCGTGCACGCGGGCACCACGCGGCTCTTCAGCGGCGACCATTATCAACCGCTCGTCTATGCGGGGGCCAAGGCCGCGGCGGAAGCGCACGGTCACTCGCTCGATATTTTCGTGGTCGGCCGGGGCCACCTCGCGCCGGCGCGCCTGAACACCATCCTCACCGCCCGCAGCATCACCGGCGTGCTGCTCTCCACCTTTGAAATCGACATCGAGCAGCTCGACCTCGACTGGGCCCAGTTTTGCGCGGTGAAAATCGAGTGCCTGCACCTCAAACCGGACCTTGACGCCATCTCCAACGACCAGCTCCAGGTCGCGCGGCTCGCCATGCAGCAGTTGCGCCGGCTCGGCTACCGCCGAATCGGGCTGGCGACCGCCCGCGAGGACCAGACCCGCCTCGGCGAATCTTTCGGCATGGGCGTGCTGATCGAGCAAGCCTCGCTGCCCGAGTCCGAGTGCGTGCCGCCCCTGTTCTTCAGTCTCGCGGATGTGCCCCGGCTGGCCCGGCTCATTCCGGAATGGATGCGCGACCATCAGGTGGACGTTATCATCTCCAACTGGAACGAGCTCTTCAACACCTTCGCCACCGCCGGCATCCGGCTGCCGGAGGATGTCGCCTTTGTCAGCCTGGATATTCCCCCCAGCCTGTCGCACGTCGCCGGCGTGGTGCAGAACCACCGCCTCGTCGGCCAGCGGGCCATGGAACAACTCACGATCATGACCGACGCCTATCAGCGCGGGGTGCCCGAGGCGCAGGCCATTACCTACATTCCCGGCTACTGGCAGAATGGAGTCACGGCACCGCAAAAGATCCGCCGGGTGCCGGGTTGAATATCGCCCCTCCCGGGGACGACCGACGGGTGGGAATCGATGGCCGGACGGTCCCCGGGGGGCGGTTTCATTCTATTGATAGAGCGCGGAAGCTTTTGTCTACGGGACTGCAATCCTCCTTATGCCTGCTGATAGCAGCCCTTACCCCCCCTAATCACCCCGGCCGGCCGGCACTTCACCCCGTCATTCCCGCGCCTCACCCCCGATCTTCCCACCCTTTGCGGACCCCCAATCAGCAATTAGTAGTTCAAGTTAAGCAAAATCGACAGACCAACAATGAACCATTCCAAACCTACACCTAAGATTACAAGCCGAACGGGATTTGCCCGTGCGTGCTTTTTCCTCGTGCTTCCGGCACTCGGAACTTTCTCCTTCGCCCAGTCCGCAGCTTCCGCGCCCGCGGCAGCCGGGGAAGAGGTCGTCACCCTCTCACCCTTCACCGTCTCGACCGCGCGTGACTACGGCTACCGAGCCTCCAACTCGATTGCCGGCACGAGGACCAACACCCCGATCAAGGACATTCCGATCAACATCCAGGTGTTCACCAGGGATCTGGCGGATGACCTGATCATCAAGAACCAAGTCGATCTTGAGGCCTACAACTCCTCCCTCGTTTACGGCCAGGCTGACTTTTTCTCTGACACCCCCGTCCAGCAACCGTATCAAGCTTTCCTGTTCCGCGGCTTCCGCCAGAACTGGGGCCTGCGGGACGGCGTCCGCGAATACGACCCCATCGACATGCAGAATCTCGCCCGTGTGGAGGTCGTCAAGGGTCCCGCTGCCGCGCTCTACGGACTCGCCTATCCCGGCGGCGTGATGAACAACATCACCAAGTCCGTCGATTTCGGCAAGAACTTCGCCAGTGTCCGCGCGACGTTCGGCGGCGAAGGTGATTATCGCGGCACGATCGATACCAATGTCACCGGCAGCCTCGGCGGCGGCAAGCTCGGTGTCCGCTACAACGGCACCTACGAAAAAACCATGGATGCACGCGACCATTCCCGGGGCGGCGTCACCCTCAACGCCCTGATCCTCGATTGGCAGCCCAGCCCCAACACCGAGCTCGAATTTCTCTCGGAGCAGGGCTATCGCGCCAAGCCGAATGGCCTCGGCTGGTTCACCACCGGGGAGGCAGCCGCCCCCGGCAACCAGGCCGCCATCCCCCTGCAGATCCTGCACCCGGATGTGTCCTGGTATTGGAACTGGGCCAATCCGAACAACAAGGATTCGCTCACGACCAACCTGTATCGCGGCAAGATCACCCAGAAATTCGGCGAGAACTTCCAGGTGCAGGCCTATGTGCAGAGCTCCGACCGCCTCGAAAAGGCCGGCGATGGCTGGGACGCCAACGGCTCCGGCGGCGCCAACAGCTGGGAATCGGGCAGCAGCGGCTGGGACGCAGCTTCCAACAAGATCACCAGCACTTACAACTACCGCGACTGGGGCAACCAGATGCACGCCTATGGCGCGACTGCGGTTTACAAGGCCGATTTCGAGAGCATGAAGAACACCTTCGCTTTCGGCGCGAACGTCTGGGGCGAACATGAGCTGTCCCGCCACAACGCGCCCCTCAACCCGCTGGCGTCAGCCGTCATCATGGATGGCAAGCAAGGGGTCAACGTCTCCGTGCCGGGCTTCCCGCCCAACGACACCACCGCCGACATGACCGGTGGCAACGGTTCGCACCATGAGAACAACTCGAACGACTACTACTACATCAACTGGCAGATGTCCACCTTGGGCGACCGCTTGAAGACCAATGTTGGCATCAACAAGACCAACATGAAGCTGCTCGGCTATAACAACGCCCAATCGGCCACGGCCGACACCGTCTACACAGCCTCCAAGGTGTCGCCGCTGTATGGCGCGGTTTACGACATCACCAAGGAGCTCTCGATCTTTGCCGTGCACGCGACATCGCTCTTCCCCGACACCACGAAGGACAGTTTTGGCCATACCTTCTCCCCGCAGGTCGGTTCGAGCTATGAAGGCGGCATCAAGTTCGAACTCGATAATGGCAAGATCAGCGGCACCTTCAGCTACTACAACATCACGCAGACGGGCGGTTCGCAGAACGATCCCAACAAAGCAAGCACCCAGACCGTCCTCTATGATTCGCTTACGCCCGCCCAGCGCCAGGCCCAGTTCG
>JAYVZM010000066.1:0-6631 GCA_043783345.1 Verrucomicrobiota bacterium | reverse complement strand
CAATGGCAACCCGCTGGCCGACGGCGATACCGTCGCCCTCGTCAAGGACCTCAAGCTCGGCAGCGGATCGCAGGTGCTCAAGGCCGGCACCAAGGCGAAGAACATCCGCCTGCAGGACGGCGATCACGAGATCGCCTGCAAGATCGAGGGCAGCCCCCTCGCGCTGAAGGCGTGCTTCGTGAAGAAAGCCTGAGTCGCCCCGCCTCGTGGGGCCCAGCAAATTGCGGCATTGCCTCGCGCGGACCGATTCCGCAACTTGCCGATTCATGTCCGTCGAGCCCAACCTTCCCGCGCCTGCGCCCAGTGACTTCATCCGCGATATCGTCGCGGCCGATGTCGCGCAAAAACGCTACGCCAAGATCGTCACCCGTTTCCCGCCCGAGCCCAACGGCTACCTGCACATCGGCCACGCCAAGTCCATCTGCCTGAACTTCGGCATCGCCCGCGAAAACAACGGCCAGTGCAACCTGCGCTTCGACGACACCAACCCGGCCAAAGAGGAGATCGAGTATGTCGACTCCATCACCGCCGACGTGCGATGGCTCATCGCCGGCTGGGCCGACCAGTGCCTCGGCTTCAAACCCAAGGGCACGACACCCGCCCTCCAGACCTTCAACGGCCAGCCGGACTATTATATTGCCCCGGTCTTTGAATCGAAAATTCCTTCCGAGCCCTTCTCCGCTTCCAGCTATTTCGACCAGCTTTATCTCTACGCCGTCGAACTCATCAAACGCGGCAAGGCCTATGTCTGCGATCTGAGCCCCGAGGACACCGACAAATACCGCGGCGCCCCCGACCGGCCGGGCAAGCCCAGCCCGTGGCGCGACCGCAGCGTTGCCGAGAATCTAGACCTGTTTACCCGGATGAAAGCCGGCGAGTTTCCCGACGGCGCGCGCTCCCTGCGCAGCAAGATCGACATGGCCTCCCCCAACATGTGGCTGCGCGACCCGTTGCTCTACCGCATTCGCCACACCGCCCACCATCACACCGGCGACAAATGGTGCCTCTACCCGCTCTACGACTACGCCCACTGCCTGAGCGACTACCTCGAGGGCATCACCCACAGCATCTGCACGCTCGAGTTCGTCGACCACCGCCCGCTCTACGACTGGATCCTCGAAAACCTCGGCCTCCCGCGCCCGTTGCCCCACCAATACGAATTCGCAAAACTGAACCTGGGCTACACCATCGTCTCCAAGCGCAAGCTGCTCCAACTCGTCAACGAGAAGTATGTCGGCGGCTGGGACGACCCGCGCATGCCCACCCTCTCCGGCCTGCGCCGCCGCGGCATCCCCGCCAGCGCCATCCGCTCGTTTGTCACCGGCGTCGGTGTCACCAAGTTCGATTCCCTCACCGAGGTCGCCGTCTTTGAGAACGCCGTGCGCACCGAGTTGAACGGCCTTGCCCAACGCCGGCTCGCCGTCCTCCGGCCCATCAAGGTGGTCCTGACCAACCTTCCGGCCGGCGAGGTCCTCGAGTGCGCCGCCACCAACAACCCGCAGGACGAGACGCCCACGACCCGCAGGATCGCGCTCACCCGCGAGGTTTTCATCGAGTCCGACGATTTCGCCGAGGTGCCGCCGCCGAAATACTTCCGACTGAAACCGGGCGGCGAGGTGCGCCTGAAATACGCCTGCATCATCAAGCTCGACGAGATCGTGAAGGACGCCGCCGGCGCCGTCACCGAACTCCGCTGCACGGCCGACCTGACGACGCGCGCCGGCGGGCCCAACGTCGACCGCAAGGTCAAGGGCACGATCCATTGGGTCAGCGCCTCGCATTGCCTCGACGCCGAGGTGCGGCTCTACGACCGCCTCTTCAACGTCGCCGAACCCGACGCCGACGGCAAATTCCTCGAGCATGTGAATCCGCGGTCGCTCGAGGTCGTCACCGCCAAGCTCGAGGCCTCCCTCGCAAGCGCCAAGATCGACGACCACTTTCAGTTCGAGCGCCTCGGCTACTTCGCCCTGGACAAAGATTCCCCGGCGGGTGCGCGCCTCGTCTTCAACCGGACAATCTCGCTCAAGGACACGTGGGCGAAATGACACTCGCAGCAAGTAGGGCAGGCCTTTGACCGGCCGTCTTTCGCGCTGAAGGCAGGTCAAAGACCTGCCCTACCCTTGACAACAACCCGTGCCGTTGGGCACGGGTTGGGGATGAAGATCGATCGCCGGTTACCTGGTCTTCTTCTTGTGCTTCCGGTGTTTTTTGGCGCTCTTGACGCTTTTTTTGGCGGTCTTGAAACTTTTCTGATGGGTCGGGGCCGGGCTGGAGACCGGCTCGACGGCGGCTTCGGCGAACAGCCCCGTGGTGGCCAGGGCGAGGAGGATGAAGCAATAGCGTAGAGTATGTTTCATGAGTTTGGCTGATGACGGCGGGTGGAAACCGTTGGTTACACAAGGTTCACGCCGTCGCCAGAAATTTCTGCAGCCTCGCCAGCACCCGCTCCTTCCCCAGCACACGGAAGATGCTCGTGATGCTCGGGCCGGCGTTGGTGCCGGATACGGCGAGCCGAGCGACCGCCTGATAGTCCCCGAAACCGAGGCCCTTGCTCTCGGCGAGTGACTTGATGCCGGCCTCGATGGCGGAATCGCTGGAGAAATCCATCGCCGGCAACGCGGCGAGGAGCTCGTTGAGCCGGGCCTTCGGTTCACCCTTGGCCACGACCTTCTCCTTCACCTTGGCGTCGATGACAAAATCCTCACTCCAGAAATAACCCGTGTAGGCCGCCAGTTCCTCGATACCTTTGATTTTCGGCTGGGCGAGCAGCATGATCTCGCGGAAGTAGGCCTCATCGGCCAGAGCCACGACACCATCCGGCTGTTTTCGGAAGTAATCGCGGGCGAGCGCCAGAAACCGGGCGGCCGGCAGCTCCAGCAGGCAAACCATGTTCATGTGCGCGAGCTTCTTTCCGTCGAACTTGGCGTTGGACTGGTTGACGCCGGGCAGATCGAACAGCCGGACGATATCCGCGATCGGCATCTTTTCGCGATCGTCGCCGGCGTTCCAGCCGAGCAACGCCAGGTAGTTCACGAGCGCCTCGGGCAGGAAGTGACGCTGCTGGTATTCCTCGATCAACGCGCCCTTGTCGCGCTTGCTCATCTTCCCCTGCCCCATCTCGGGTGATTTCAGGATGAGCGGGATGTGGGCGAACACCGGCGGCGTGACGCCGAAGCCCTCGTAGAGCCGCACATGCTTGCTGGTATTGGAAAGGTGGTCCTCGCCGCGGATGATGTGCGAGACCTGCATCGTGATGTCGTCGACGACATTCACGAAATGGAACACCGGATTTCCGTCCGAGCGGAAGATCACGAAATCCTCGTCCTCCGCCCGCTCCACCTTGCCGCGAATCCGGTCGTCGATGACGACGGGCGCGGACTTGACCTTCTCGACTTCCTTTTTGCGGTGGTCGTCGAAGACCTTGCAGCGCTCGCCGAGGAGCTTGAACCAGATGGCGCCGTCCTTCTCGTAGGCGCGGCCGGCATCGAGGAGCTTCTGCTTGTATTGCTGGTAGATCGCGCCGCGCTGGCTCTGCCGGTAGGGGCCGAAGCTGCCGCGCTCGCCCACGCCGTTGGGATTCGGGCCCTCGTCCCAATCCATGCCCAGCCACGTCAGGCTGTCGTAGATGAGCCGGAGAAACTCCTCGCTGTTGCGCGCCTGGTCGGTGTCCTCGATGCGCAGGATGAACGTCCCCCCGGTGTGCCGGGCATAGAGCCAGTTGAACAGCGCGGTGCGGGCGCTGCCGATATGGAAGAACCCCGTGGGACTGGGGGCGAAGCGGACGCGAACCTGGGACATGGGATAGGTAGTAAGGAGGGAAACCACTAATGGACACTAATGAACACTAATCAAGACCTGCGCCCACGTTGATTCATTCGGGTTTATCTGCGGGTGAAACGAATTGTTGTCACTGCGTTTTCGTTCCCCGGCTTGTTATCCGCGTCCATCCGGGTTATCCGCGGGAAGTAGTATATGACGTCTCTCCTCCCGCTCTATCCCGCCGATTTCGCGGCAAAATTCGCCTCTGCGGCGCAGCAGGCGGGATTCCGCCCCGAGCCCTTCGGCGAGATCCATGGCCACCCGCTGATTGCCCATACCAAGCGCACGCCCGGGCCGAGACCGCGTGTCTACCTCTCAGCCGGCATCCACGGCGACGAGCCCGCCCCGCCCTGGGCCCTGCTGCGGCTGATGGAGGAAGGATTTTTCGACGACCGCTGCACGTGGTTTGTCTGTCCGTTGCTCAATCCGACCGGCTTCCTTGCCCGGTCACGGGAAAATCACGCCAAGGTCGATCTCAACCGCGACTACAAGAATCCACAAACTCCCGAGATCGCCGCGCATGTCCGGTGGCTGCGGCGCCAGCCCAACTTCGACCTCATCATCTGCGTGCACGAGGATTGGGAAGCCACTGGCTTCTATCTCTACGAGCTCAACCCGGAGAACCGGCCCACGCTGGCCAACGTCATGATCGCGGCGGCGCGGGCGCACGGCCCGATCGAATCGGCCGGCGTCATCGACGGACGGCCGATTGCCGAACCGGGCATCATCCGTCCCGTCAGCGATCCGCTGCTGCGCGAAACCTGGCCCGAGGCCATCTACCTGAGGAATCACCACGGCGCGCTCGACTACACCATCGAGACTCCGTCCGCCTTGCCGCTGGGACACCGCATCGCCACGCACAGCGCCGTGCTGAAGGCGGCGATCAGCGAGTTTTTGCGGTAGGGGCCGTTGCCCTCAACGGTCCAAGGCGCTTGAGGGCAAACGCCCCTGCCCTGATTTCGCCAGTTTCTCCGCGACAAACGCATCGATCAGCTTTTGCGCCTCGTCCGCCGGCAGGGCCATGCTCCTTTGCGCGAAGTGGGCCAGGTCCCCCGGCCACGGCGCCCGCAACAGGTAATCCATCCCCGTCGCCCGCAGGTCGATGGCGGCGCAATGCAACGCCTGGCGCGTGATCGGCAGCAGCGCCGAGTGGCGTTCCGTCCAGCCCTTCGTCGCAAATTCCAGATACAGGCCCGGATCGGGCCCGTAGAGCTTGTCCCCCACCACGCGCCGTCCGAGCCACTCGGCATGGGCCCGGATCTGGTGCTTGCGACCGGTGAGCAGCTCGACACCCGCCAAGGTGAAGCCGCCCCTCGTCGCCAAGGGGTGAAAGAGGGTGATGGCCTCCTGCGAACCCACGTCCGCGCCGACCCGGGATTTCACCGTAACATTGGCCGTCGGGTCGGGTCCTAGGGGCTGATTCACCGTCACCGAACCAGTCAGTTCGCCTTCCAGCAGGGCGATGTAGAGCTTGCCAATCCTGTGCTGCAGCACCGCTTTTCCCAACCGGCCGCCCACGGCTTCGGTTTTTGCCAGAATAATCACTCCAGAAGTCTCGCGATCGAGCCGATAAACTAGACGGATGGCATCAGGCTTGAATTCCTCCCGCACCGCACCGGCCAGACTCGACCAGGGACCGTTTTTCGATGGGTGGCAGACCAGCCAGCCCGGTTTGTCGAGCACCAGCAGCCGCTCGTCGTCGAGGATCACCCAAGTCCGCAGCTCCGCCGGATCGACCAAAGGCGGGGCGGACGGAGGAAGTGGCTCGCTGGCATCAATCATGCTGGTAGGTGTTCAAAATTATTTCTGCTCTTCCCGGCCAAGAAGATTTGCAAACCGGAGGGTCCGGAGTAGCAGTATCACCAGTCGAATGAAGCGGTTTTCCCCAGCAAAAATGGCGCCGGTCCGCGGGACGGCGGGAACTACAGGACGGAAAATCACCAGTGTATTCATCGACGGGGCAATTTGCGTCGTTAACCCATAAGGAGCATCATGAATAATACCAACCAACCGCGCGAGATCATCGTGTCCGGCATCCACCTCGAACTTACCGCCGGCTTGAAAGCCCACGTGCGGGACAAGATGGAACGACTGTTTCGACACGAAGAGCGCATCGTGCGGATCAAGGTTGAGCTGGAGTGTGACCGCAAGCACGACCACGAGCACAAATTCATCGCCAAGGGCCACGTCATCATCCACGGCCCCGACATCAACGCCACCGTCGACGCCGATGAGTGCTACAAGGCCATCGACCTGCTCGTGGACAAACTCGACCAGGGTCTGCGCAAGCGCCACGGCCTGCACAAGGACAAGCGCAACCACCCGCACGCCGTCGAATTCAACGGCGTCGAACTCCCCAAGGCCGTCTGAGGACGCCGTCCCCGCTTCGTTTCAGCCCGCCGCACCCGGCGGGCTTTTTTGTGGGGTTCCACGGCGAGGGCGCCGTGGCTCCATCGCACTGGAGCGCGGGCGACCTCCGGACGAAAAATCTCTTTGTCAGCTTCGACCTCGAGGTGGTGGATGCCGCCCATGCCCGGGGTCAGAGCGCTGAATCCGTCGAGCGGGATCGTCCGCCAGGCCAAAGCGTGGGGCCGCGCCTGCGGGACGGACCCACGCGTGCGCTGCCTCGACTTCAGGGAATTGAATCCGCGGTTCGACGTCGACGGCCGCACCGCGCGGATCGCCGCCCATCTTTCCTCTCATTCTTGGACGGTTTACTGAGTCTCGTATAATATAGTGACAAAGGAGGAAGTTTCTGCCTCGCTGGCGGGGTGAAAAACAAAGCAAAGGTTTACCGGCCCCGGCGTGATTT
>JAYVZM010000065.1:0-15596 GCA_043783345.1 Verrucomicrobiota bacterium | reverse complement strand
GGCCTGGCGTGGCTGGGCGTCTACTCCTACGAGATCTTTCTGCTGCACCAGCCCCTGATCCGTGAATACAACCATTATGCCTGGAACCGGCTGGCCGGTCACGTGCCGACCGAGGTGGAACTGGCGCTGGGGGTGGCCGCCGCCCTCCTGGTCACCACCGGCCTCGCCGTCTTGCTGCATTTTCTTGCCGGGTTCATCAGCCGGTGGATTTCGCCGCGACCGGCGAAAACGTGAGCTGGGCGGGAAATGCAACCGCGGCTTGCCTGAGCCGGCTCCGCTTGCACACTCGCGGCCATGGATGCCCACGCCCGTGCCCGCGAACTGATCGACGCCGCTCATGCCGCCGATCCCAAGCACGCCCCGGACGGCCGGCCGGCGGAGTTGGTCTACGCCGATCGGATGGAGACGTGGATCTCCCGCCTCGATCCCGCCGCCCCGCCCTTGCTGCGGCTCGCCGCCCGCTGCCAGCATCTCGAACGCTGGAGCGTGCCGCGCGCCACTTTTCCCCTCGGCAAACCCGGTTATCTCGCGTGGCGGCGCTCCCTCTATGTTAAACAGGCGGCGCGGGCCAAGGAGCTTTTGCATCAGGCCGGCGTGCCTGCCGGCGAGGCCGACGAACTCGCCACGTGGGTGGCCAAGACCGGCTTGAAGACCAACCCCGGCTCGCAGGCGCTGGAGGACGCGGCCTGCCTGGTTTTTCTCGAGAACGAGATCGAGACCTTCGCGGCGCAACACGCCGACTACCCGGCGGAGAAATTCGTGGACATCATCAAGAAGACCTGGCGCAAGATGAGTCCCGCCGCGCAACAGGCCGCCCTCGGCTTGAACCTGCCGCCGGCGATCGCCGAACTCGTGCGGACCGCCGTCACCTAGGATGCTCGCTTGCCGCGCAGCCCCGGGCCGGCTCTAATCGCGCGTCGTGTCCTCCCCCCTCCGCAAAACGCCGGCGCTCCGCTGGCGCTGGCTGCTGCCGGTCGCGGCGCTCGTCGTCCTGTTTCATGTCTCGCCTTTCGGCGCGGCCCTGGACCGGGCGTTTTTTGACGCGGCCAGCCGCCATCCCCTGAAGACTCCGCCCCTGCCGGCGAATTCGGCGCTGGTGCTGGTGGACGAAACCACGATGAGCGCCATGAGCGCGCAGGGCGTGCGCTGGCCTTTTCCGCGGATAATTTTTGCGCAGTTGCTCGCGGCCCTGCACCTCGCCGGAGCCGAGCGCGTCGTGGTTGACTTCACCTTTTTCGAGGAATCGGCGGCGGCCGAGCAGGACCAGTTGCTGGCGGGCCTTGCGGCGGCGGCGCCGTCGGTGGTGCTGGCGTGCACGGCGGAACGGTTGCCGGTGTTTTGGCCCAAGCCCTTCGTGACGGCGTATCCGCAGTTTTTCCGCCGCCCGCGCACCGGGTTGGTTGAGTTTCCCGCCGATGTCGACGGGGTTGCCCGCGCGTATCTTGCGCCGGGATCACTCGCGGCCTCCGCCCTGGCGTCGCCGGTCCGTTCACCGGGCGGCCTGTTGCGCTGGCACGGCAGCCTGACGCAAATCCAGGCGCGGGGCGTGCCCCTGCTTTCCGCCACCCAGTTCATCGAGGCCGGCCGGCCGGTCCTCGAACGGATCGCGAACGCCGCGCCCGATCTGGATGCCCCGGCCATCGGCCGCGCCCTGGCCGCCGAGCCGCCCCTGACGGGTGAAATCGCCGCGCTCGTGCGCGGCCGCACGGTGTTCATCGGGGCCAGTGCCGGCGGCACCTTCGATCTCAAGCCTTTCCCCGTCGGCCAGGTCGAACCCGCGGTGCTGCTGCACTGGACCGCGTGGGCCAACCTGGTTTCCGGTGGATTCATCCGGGCGGCGCCGCGCCCGGCGATGTGGTTGGGCACCCTGCTGGTCGCGGGCGTGATCATCCTGGCCGGTCAACGCCGCCCCTCTTTGGCGTTTCCGGTGGCAACCGCCGCGCTCCTCGGCGTTCTGCTGCTCGCCGGCGCCTATGCGCTGTTGTCCGCCGGCTGGTTCCTTCCGCCGGCGACGCCGCTGGCGGCCGTGGTGCTGACCTTGCTCGGCGTCGTGGCCGAAAGCTACTGGCTGGAGCAGGCGCGCAAGCGGGAAATCCAGGCCATGTTCGGCGCCTATGTGGATCCGGGTGTCGTCGCCCAGCTGGTGCGCAATCCGGACTCCATCCGCCTCGGCGGCGAACGGCGCGAGGCCACGGTGTTCTTCTCCGACCTCGCCGGGTTCACCGACCTGTCCGAAAAACTCAAGGACCGGCCCGAACTGATGGTCGAGATCGTCAACGCCTACCTCGAGGAAACCAGCGAATGCCTGCTCAACCACGGCGCCTACGTGGACAAATATATCGGCGACGCGGTCATGGCGGTCTTCGGTGCGCCACAGCCTCTCTCCAACCATGCCCTGGCCGCGTGCCGCGCCGCGCTGGCCGCACAACGTTTGCTCGAGGGCATCAATGCGCGCTATGCCGGCTCGACCGGGGTCCGGCTCGCCGTCCGCATCGGGCTCAACACCGGCGAGATGATCGTCGGCAACCTCGGCTCATCGCGGAAGATGAACTACACGGTCATGGGCGACGCCGTGAACCTCGCCTCGCGGCTGGAGGCGGCCAACAAGGCCTTTGGCACCGGCATTCTCCTCGGCGAGGAGACCGCCAGGCGGGTCCAGGGCGTGCTCGTGACGCGGCCCCTGGCGCGCTTGCGCGTGAAGGGCAAGGCCGAGGCGGTGGAGGTCCACACCCTGCTCGGCGCGCCGGAGGAATTGTCCGCCACCCAGCGCGACTTTCTCGTCGCTTACCGCACCGGCTATGAGGCCTACGCCAACGGCCGCTTTGCCGAGGCCGCCGCCGCGCTGGCCCGGGCCGAGGCGATCATGCCTGGCGACTTGACCGCGGGCCGGTTGAGGGAGGAGTCTACCCGCTATTCGCAGACCCCGCCACCGTCCGATTGGGCGCCAATTTTAACCCTGGAATCCAAATGAAACTCCGCCCTGCATCCCGTCTGTGGCCGGCTGCGTTTCTGCTGGCCTTCATGACCGTCGAAGCCGCCCTCGCGGCCGGAGGTTTTGCCTTCACCAAGCGCCTTGAAACCAAATTGCTCGCCGAGCCCAAGCCATTCGCCGATGCCGTGGGCAAACTTGCCTTCGGACGGAAGGTGAAGATCGAGCAGGTGCAGGGCGCCTGGTGGCGCGTAAGTGACGGTCCTGATTCCGGCTGGGTCTTTGCGGGCAATCTTTCCGAAACCAAGCCGGCCGAGGTCAAGGGACTCGATGGCGTGGCGCTCACGGCCAGCGCCACCACGGCCACCGCCGCCGCCCGCCCGCTCACGCCGGCGGCGGACGACTACGCGGCCCGGCGCAACCTGGTCAATGCGCGCGACGATCTCAACTGGCTGCTCGAACAGTGCCGGACTTTCACCCCGGAGGAACTGGCGGCGTTCCTGCAGGCGCGGAAAAAGGGGGAATACCAATGAACCCGCGCCTTCCGTTTCTGCTCCTCGGCCTGCTGGCCGCCGTTCCCGCCCTGCAGGCCCAATTCGATTTCGGCAAGCTGGGCAACGCCCTGAAGGACGCCAAAAAAATGGTGAAGGGCGCCGCCGGCATCGGGCCGGAGGAGGAAAAAATCATCGGCGACTCCGTGGCGCTGGAGATCGTCGGAAAATACGGCGGGCTTGTCCGCGACGAGGCGATCATGCGCCGCATCAACCTCGTGGGCCGGGCGCTGGCGGGTTATTCCGCCCGGCCGGAACTCGACTGGCGCTTCGGCGTGCTCGCTTCCGACACGGTCAACGCCTTCTCCGCTCCCGACGGCTACGTGTTCATCACCCGGGGCCTGTATGCCATAGCGGAAAGCGACGACGCCCTGGCGGCCATCCTCGGCCACGAGATCGCGCACATCGCCGGCCGCCACGCGCTGAAGATCGTGGAGCGCGGTGAGTTCCTCTCCGGCCTCGCCAGCCAGGTTTCCGCCCGCAGCGGCCAGGTGCGCGAGATCGACGCCAAGCTCCAGCAGTTGGTCGATGCCAGCACCGGCAAGGTGGTCGAAACCCTGTTCAAAAACGGCTTCGACCCGCAGACCGAATACGCCGCCGACCACGACGGCCGGCAGCTGGCCGTCGTCACCGGTTACGCGCCCGGCGGGTTGCGGGGAGTGCTGACCCAGCTGCACCAACGCACGGGAGACCCGAAACAGATTTTTTCCACGCATCCGCCGCTGCAGGAGCGGATCAAACGGCTGCCGGACGAACCACCCGCCGCACCGACTCCTCCGGCCTCATGATCAAGAAGCTTCTGCTTGGCCTGGTCGTCCTGCTGGCCGCCGCCCAGTTCATCCGGCCCGAAAAAAACCTGTCCGCGGCGGCCGGCCCCGATGATCTCCTGGCAAAGCACCCGCCGCCGCCCCAGGTGCGGGCTCTGCTCCAGCAGGCCTGTTACGACTGTCATTCCAACAACACCCGTTATCCGTGGTATACCGAGGTGCAGCCGGTCGGCTGGTGGCTGAAATGGCACGTGGACGACGGCAAACGGCATTTGAATTTCTCGGAGTTCGGCGCCTACTCTGCCAAGCGCGCGGGGAAAAAACTGGAACAAATCGCCGACGAAGTGGAACAACATGGCATGCCGCTGCCTTCCTACACCTGGATGCATCCCGGAGCCCGGCTGACGCCGGACGAGATCCGGCTGCTCGCCGATTGGGCCGAGTCCCTCCGCATCGAGATTGCCCCGCCTTAGTTTCCGGCGCAGCGCAGATCTTTCCCCCCTGTCATGCAGAAAATCAACCTCGCGGAAAAATTCGCGCTGTTTTCCGACCGCTGGAGCCCGAAGATCGTCGCGGAACTCAACGGCCAGCACGTGAAGCTGGTCAAGTCGCTCGGGGAATTTCCCTGGCATCACCACGCGGACGAGGACGAGCTGTTTTTCGTCGTGCGCGGCTGGTTCCGGATGGAGTTCCGCGACCGGTCCGTCGTGCTGCGCGAGGGCGAGATGCTGGTGGTGCCCCGCGGAGTGGAGCACCGGCCCGTGGCCGAGGAAGAGGCGTGGCTCCTCCTGTTCGAGCCGGCCTCCACCGTGAACACCGGCAGCGCCGGTGGCGCCCATACCGTGGCTCAACCCGGTAGGATCTGATCGTGCCGCTGACCCGTCGAAAGTTTCTGTCGGTCCTCGCGACGCTGGGGGCGGGAAGCGCGGCCACCGCGGGCTATGCCCGTTGGATCGAACCCCACCATTTGGAAGTCACCACGCGGCGGGTGCCGCTGGTCCCGGCAAAGCCGCGGCCGGTGTTGCGCGTGCTGCAGCTCTCGGATTTCCACGCCTCCCCGGTCGTGCCGTTGGAGCTGATTGCCCGCTCCATCGAACTCGGCTTGGCGCGGAAACCGGACCTCATCGCGCTCACCGGCGATTTCATCACCACCGCCTACGACCGCTTCGGGGACTACGCCCGGCTGCTCGCGCGCCTGTCCGCGGCGGCGCCGACCTTCGCCTGCCCGGGCAACCATGACGGCGGATCCTGGGCCCGGCGGTCGGGGGGCTATGCGACCCTTGAGCCGGTCCGAGCCCTGCTGAATGGTGCGGGGATTCTTTTTCTGGAAAACGCGTGGCACGCCCTGACGGTGGCCGGCCGGCCGGTTCAGGTGGTCGGCGTGGGCGACTTCTGGTCCCGCGCTTGTTTCCCGGCGGCGGTTTTCCCTCGTCTGCCCGAACGCCAGGAGGCGACCAGAATCGTGCTCAACCACAATCCTGATGCCAAGGAACTGTTCCGGAAGCACGATTGGGACCTGATGCTTTGCGGCCACACCCACGGTGGCCAGCTGCGGCTGCCCTTGCTGGGTGCGCCGTTCGCCCCGGTGGTCGACAAGCGCTATGTGGAGGGTCTCCATCCGTGGGCGGGCCGCTGGCTGCACATCACCCGCGGGGTGGGCAATCTGCATGGCGTGCGTTTCAACTGTCCGCCTGAGGTAAGCGTGTTGGAAGTAACCTGACTGGTAACGCCCACCTTGGGACGTCGTCGGGTCCTTTGGCGGCCGGTCGGAGACCTGCCCTACTTTGCCGCGAGCCTTGCGCCTTCGGTCAATGTCAATTGTTTCCCTCCGCCAGCGCCAAGGCGCGGGGAAAGAGGATGCTGTTTTCCTTGTGCACATGGACGTGCAGGTCGGTTTCGAATTCCGCCAGCCCGGCCAGCAGGGCGCGGTGGGTGTTGCAGGCGTCGATCGCCGGGGTGAAGCCGTCCGTCAGTTTGCGCAGGCGGGCGGTGGCCTCGCCGGCGGACTCGTGCTCGGCCTCCATCTGGCGGATGGGATTGGCGATCGAACCGCAGTGGAAATCGACCGGCGAACCGGACTCGAGCGCCCGCACCAGCGGAAAGAGAATTTTCTCCTCCTTGTGCATGTGGCTGAACATTTCGTCCCGCAGCTGGCACACGGTGGCGTGAACCTCGGCCAGCCGCGGGTCGCGCCCGCCGTGTTTGCGGGCCACGCGGTCGGCCATTTCCTCGAGGCGCGGCAGTTCATTTTTCACGTAGCTGTGGTGCGTCTGCTCGATGTGGTCGGCCAGCTGCGTCAGGGTCATGCCGGCGGCATCCACCGCCGGCGCCCCGGCTTGGGCGGCCCCGCCGGCCGCCTCCAGGAGCGCGAGCGTCGTGGAGAGGTCGAGCCCGTGCCGGGTGCAGGCCTGGGAGAGAAGCTGCTTGCCCCCGCAGCAGTAGTCGATGCCGAGGCGTTCGAAAACGCGGGCGAGGGCGGGACGGGCGGCGACAATCTCGCCGATCGTGGTTTCGGCGGTAAACGAGGGCGTGGTGGTGGTGATGCTCATGGGAGGGTGGACGGTGGCTGCCAGCATAGCCCGGAGCGCGGCCTGGCGCCTTGAGCTGCGTCAAGGCAACCGCCGGTCTGTTTGGTGCGGGTGCACCGGTCTTGCTCCGGCCAGGTCAAAGCCTGCCGCCATTCCCCTTGTGTTGCCCTCCGCCTTTTGGAAACGTCGTTTCAAGTATGCCTGCCAGCGCAGACCTTTACACCATCCAGGAAAACTTGCTTTTGCAGCAACTGGGCGGCGGCGCGTGCGGACTGACGGCCGAGGCCGCCGGCGAAATCCGGGCCCGGGTGGGAGCCAACACCGTGGCGGTCGGCGGCCGGCACTCGGCGCTGCTGGATCTGCTGCACCGCTGCCGCAACCCGCTGGTCGTCCAACTGCTCATCATCGCCACCGTTTCCTACTTCATGGGAGACCTGCGTTCGACCGTGGTGGTCGGCGGCATGGTGTTCCTGAGCGTGTTCGTTTCCTATTTCCAGGAGGCGCGTTCCTCGCGAGCGGTGGAAAAACTGCAAAAACTGGTGCGCACGACCGTCACGGTGTGGCGCGACGGCCGCGAAGCGGAGGTTCCGCTGGAGGACATCGTGCCCGGCGACATCGTGATCCTCGCCGCCGGCAGCCTGATCCCGGCGGACCTGCGCATCCTGTCCGCCAAGGATTTTTTCGTCTCCCAGTCGGCGCTGACCGGCGAGTCGATGCCGGTGGAAAAAAACGCGGAAACGAACCAGGCGGCGGGCCGCACGCCGTTTGAATTCACCAACGCCTGCCTGATGGGCACCAACGTGCTGAGCGGTTCCGCCCGCGGCGTGGTGCTGGAAACGGGCGCGCGCACCCATTTCGGCGCCGTGGCGCAGAAGCTCCAGGCGAAACGGGAAGCGACCAGCTTCGACAAGGGCGTCAGCGGGTTCACCTGGCTGATGATTCGCTTCATGGCGGTGATGGTCACCCTCACCTTCTTCATCGTCGGGCTGACCAAGGGCAACTGGGGAGAGGCGCTCCTCTTCGCCCTGGCGGTGGCGGTGGGACTGACTCCGGAGATGCTGCCGATGATCATGACCGTCTGCCTGTCGAAGGGCGCGCTGATGATGTCGCGAAAGAAGGTCATCGTGAAGCACCTGCACGCCATCCAGAACTTCGGGGCGATGGACGTGCTCTGCACGGACAAGACGGGGACGCTGACCCAGGACCATGTCGTGCTGGAGCGCTACGTGGATGTGACCAACCGTTCGAGCGAGGACGTGCTGCGCTACGCCTACATGAACAGTTTCTACCAGACCGGCCTGCGCAATCTGCTCGACCGAGCCATCCTCGCCCACTCCGACCTCGATGTGGAACGGAACTGCCGCAAGGTCGACGAGATCCCCTTCGACTTCAAGCGGCGGCGCATGTCCGTGGTGATCGACGATGAGGACCGCCACGTCCTCATCTGCAAGGGCGCCGTGGAGGAGGTCAGCGCGGTCTGCGAGAACTACCAGGTGGACGAGGACATCAATCCGCTCATCAAATTGATCCGCGACGACCTGATGGACGAATACCGCCACCTGAGCGCGGAAGGCTACCGCGTGCTCGCCATCGCCTACCGGGAATTCGACCGCACGAAGCAGACCTTTGGCGTGGCGGATGAATCGGGCCTGACGCTGCTCGGCTACATCGCCTTTTTCGACCCCGCCAAGGACAGCTCGGCCAAGGCCATCGCGGCCCTGGCGCGCTCGGGGGTGGCGGTCAAGATTCTCACCGGAGACAACGAACTCGTCACCCGCAAGGTCTGCAAGGATGTCGGCATGACCATCACCAGGATTTTCACCGGGCCGCAGCTCGCCGCGCTGGATGAGACCGCCTTCGGCCTGGCGGTCGATGAGGCGAATGTGTTTGCCCGGCTCACCCCCGACCAAAAGGAGCAGGTCATCCAGACGCTCCGGAGCAAGGGCCACGTCGTGGGCTTCATGGGCGATGGCATCAACGACGTGCTGGCGATGAAGGCCGCCGACGTGGGCATCTCCGTGGACACCGCGGTGGATGTCGCCAAGGAGTCCGCCGATATCATCCTCCTCGAAAAGAGCCTCCTGGTCCTGGAGGACGGCATCCTGGAAGGCCGGAAGGTTTTCGGAAACATCGTCAAATACATCAAGATGGGGGCGAGTTCCAACTTTGGGAACATGTTCAGCGTGGTGGGCGGCGCCTATTTCCTGCCGTTCCTGCCGATGGCCCCCATCCAGGTGCTCGTGAACAACCTGCTCTACGACTTCTCCCAGGTCGGCATCCCGCTCGATCACGTGGACGAGGAATATCTCACCAAACCGCGCCGGTGGAACATCAGGAGCATCCGCAATTTCATGTTCTGCATCGGACCGATCAGCTCCCTCTTCGACTACGCCACCTTTTTCCTGATGCTTTATTTCTTCGGCTGTGCGGCCTACGGCGCCACCGGCACCTCCGCCGCGGAGAAGACCCACCTGGAACAGCTTTTCCACACCGGCTGGTTTGTCGAGTCGCTGCTGACCCAGACCCTTATCGTGCATATCATCCGCACCTACCGGATTCCGTTCATCCAGAGCCGCGCCAGCAAGACGATGAGCTTCACGACCCTGCTGATCATGGCGGTTGGCGTCTGGCTGCCGTTCTCCCCGCTGGCCGCATATCTGGGCTTCACTCGGCTGCCGGGCATCTATTTTGTCTGGCTCGCCGGCTTTCTGGTCGCCTACGGCCTTCTCACCCACGGGGTGAAGACGTGGTTCGCCCGGCGCTTCGGCACCGATTAATCATGCGCAGCATCCTCACCGCACTTCAGGAAGGCCGGCTCTTCGAGCTGCCGGACAACAACAAGGCCCGCGCGCTGGAGTTTCTCGCGCGCATCCTGGATGCCAACCCCGACATCGAGGTCGGCACCGACGCCATCGAGGAAATCCAACAGCGCGAGGAGGAGTGCAACACCGGGATGGGCCTGGGCGTGGGCGTGCCGCATGTGCGGGCCAAACGCGAGGAGGGCGAACTTTTTTGCGCCATCGGCTGGTCGCAGGCGGGCATCGACTACGGCGCGGCAGACGCGGCCCACGTGCACCTCGTGTTCATGTTCTACATACCGGGGGCGCAAAAGAACATCTACCTGAAGGAAATCTCGGGTCTGTTCAAAGCCATCAAAAAGAGCGGCGGCATCGATCCCATCGCCCATGCGGAGGATCTCAACACGGTGCGCAACCTGCTCCTCGACTGGGTGGGGGCCGTCCTGGGCGAGTCCGGGCCCGAAGCCGTGGCCCGGATGATCAAGCTGGAGGTCAGACAGGCGCAGACTCCCGCCGTGACCGCCCTCGCCCCGGGTCCTCCGCCCGGCTCGCGCCCCTTTGCCCAGGTCGCCGCCTTTGGCGTGCTGCTCACTCCGCCCGCGGCTCCCATCGTGTTGTCGTCGGATGCAGCCTGGACCACCCTGCTGGAGAAACAAAATCAACTGGCTTCCTGTCTCGCGTCCGGAGGTTCCTTCGAAGCCGGTGGAAAGCAGGTTTTCGTGACCGGCGTGAAGCAATATCCGAACGGACGGTCGCTTTACGACTGCATCGCCGTGACCCTGGCGCCCGCCGGTTCACCCGCAGCCGCCGGCTAGGGCGTGGCCTCCCGTTCCTTTGGGCCCATGAAGAGCAATTCCTCCTCGGCAACCGGCGGAGCGTGGCGCTGGATCCCCTCGCTGTATTTCAGCCAGGGCCTTCCCTTCGTGGCCGTGACGTTCCTGTCGGCCGTCATGTATAAAAACCTCCAGGTCTCGAACACCGACATCGCATTCTACACGAGCTGGCTTTATCTGCCCTGGGTCATCAAACCGCTCTGGTCGCCGCTCGTGGACCGTTTCCGCACCAAGCGGTTTTGGATCGTCGCGCTGCAGCTCGGAGCGGGCGCCGCGCTGGCCGTGGTGGCGCTGACCGTGCCCGGTCCCGATTTTTTCCGCGTGACGCTGGCCGTTTTCTGGCTGCTGGCCTTCAGCTCGGCGACCCACGACATCGCGGCGGACGGTTTTTATCTGCTCGCGCTGCCGCCGCACCAGCAGGCGGCGTTTGTCGGCGTGCGCAGCACGTTTTTCCGGCTGGCGATGATCGCCGGGCAGGGCGGTTTGGTCTGGCTGGCGGGCACGCGGCAAAAGTCCGCGGGCGGCGCGGGGCCCGCCTGGTCGCTCGTGTTCTGGCTGCTCGCCGCGTTCTTCGTGCTGGTGAGCCTCTATCACCTGCTGGTGTTGCCGCGGCCGGCGGGCGATCGCGCGGTGCAGAGCAAACCGCGGCTGGCGATGGATTTTCTCGAGGTCTTCGCGGCGTTTTTTCGGAAGAAGGACATTCTGACCATCCTCGGCTTCCTGCTGTTCTACCGGTTTGCGGAAGCCCAGCTGCTGCCGCTGGTGAAGCTCTTCCTGCTGGACGGCCGCGCGGTGGGCGGACTGGGCCTGACGACCGAGCAGGTCGGCATCATTTACGGCACGATCGGTGTTTTCGCCCTCATTCTCGGCGGCCTGGCGGGCGGCTATGTGATCTCGCGCTACGGACTCAAGCGGCTGTTGTGGCCGATGCTGCTGGCCATGTATGTGCCCAACGTCGCCTTCATCCTGCTGGCGCTGGTGCAACCGGAAAATCTCCTCGTCATCGGCGGGGCGCTGGCCGTCGAGCAGTTCGGCTACGGCTTCGGCTTCACCGCCTACATGGTCTACATGATGATGGTGGCGGACGGTGAGCACCGGACGGCCCACTACGCCCTCTGCACGGGCTTCATGGCCTTGGGCATGATGCTGCCGGGGATGAAGGCTGGCTGGTTGCAGGACCAAATCGGCTACGTGAATTTTTTCATCTGGGTCTGCGTCGCGGCCATCCCCTCCTTTGTCGCCACCGCGCTGATCAAAGTCGATCCGGCCTTCGGGAAAAAAGCCTGACCCGCCCCTTCATTTCATCTGCGGGCGCGCGTCTTCGACGATCTTGCGCCACTGCAGCGCCGGGCCCGGGTCGATCTTGTTTTCCTGCACGTGAAAATGCCCGAGCAGTCCGCGATAATTTTCCAGCTCCTTGTCCGACAGCTTCCTGGTGATCAGCCGGCCGGCCGCGTCGTGTGGATAGTCGCATTTCAGGCGGGGAAACACCCGGCAGAGCGCGGCCATGAGTTTGGCGAGCGCGTCGTATTGCTCGGGGGTGTAGTCATACTGAACCAGTCTCTGCCCTTGGATCTGGCCGCGAATTTGCGTCGGCCGGGCCGGCCGGCCGGAAAAGTTTTTCGTGCGGATCCCCGGATCCTGGCGGGGACCCGGAAGCGGACTACTCCCGTCGCGTCCCGCTGATACCACGCCTCGAACTGAGCCGCCTCTCCCGGCGGAAACGCCCCGATGTTCGCGATCTCGATGCCGATGGAGCGATCATTGGCGCTGGTGGCGTGTGCCGCGCGTTCCTGGAGATCGAGCGTCTGGTAGATCGTGCCGTCCACATCCAGCAGGAAGTGAACGCTCAGGCCGCGCTCGCGCAGGGCATTGAAACAGATTTTGCTCAACCCGCAGGCGTCATAGTGCAGCACGAACTGGTCGACGATCTCCTGCAAGGCCGCGAGCTGGTTGCCGCCTGCCTTCGTCCGAGCCCGGGCGGCCGGCCGCTGACTGATCGGCTGCGCACCTTGATAGGCATTGTAGCCACCCGGATCCATCCACGTGACAACCCGCGTGCCGGTGTGGAACCGCTGTCCGGCCACGATGATCTCGTCGCTGGTCCGAACGACGGATGGAGTGGACGCCACGGTCGCGGGGGAAACAGCGCGACAACCGGCGAGGAGGAGGGTGCCGAATGCGGTCGCTGCCCATCCCGCCGGGCGGGACCTACCGCGCAACGACCAGGGGAAAACCATTTTTGCGCAGGGCGCGGTGCAGCGTGCGGATGTGCGCATGGTCGCGCGTCTCGACCGTGCACACGGCGTTGACCGCGGAGATGTCGGGCCCGCTGAAGGCCCGGTCATGCTCGATGTCCTTGAAGCTGGCGCCGGACTCGGCGATCACGCGGGACAGGGCGGCGAGGCCGCCCGGCCGGTCGCTGATGACAACGGTGAAGCGCGTCATGCGGCCATCGTGCACGAGGCCTTTTTCGATGACGCGGCTGAGGATCACGGGGTCGATGTTGCCGCCGCAGACGACCAGCACGACCTTCTTGCCGCGCAATTCGGGCAGCAGACCGGCCATCATGGCCGCCAGCGGCGTGGCGGCGGCGCCCTCAACGACGGACTTCTCCAGCTCGACCATGCGGAGGATGGCGAGCGCTATCCAATCCTCCGGCACGCGCACCACGCGGTCGACGCGCTGGCGGGCCAGCGCAAAGGCGTTGGCACCGACGGTGAGAGTCGCGAGACCGTCGGCCAGGGTGGGCCGGCGCGGAACCATAACCGGTTTGCGGGCGTGCAGGGCCGCGGTGAAATTTCCCGTGGCCATGCTCTCGACGCCGATGATTTTCACGCGCGGGCGTTGCGCCTTTACGGCCAGTGAGACGCCGGCGATCAGTCCCGCGCCACCGATCGGGCAGACGATGGCGTCAACGTCCGGCACCTGCGCCAGCACTTCCAAGCCGAGGGTGCCCTGGCCGGCGATGATATCGGGAGCGTCGAAGCCGTGGATATAGGTCAGGCCCTGCGTTGCCATGAGCGTGTCGGCCCGGGCCCGGGCCTCGGCGAAATCCCGGCCCGCGATGATCACCTCGGCCCCGATCCGCCGGCAGGTGCTCACCTTGATGAGCGGGGCATAGTCGGGCATGACCACGGTGACGGGGATGCCCAAGAGCTTGCCGTGGTAGGCGAGCCCGAGCGCGTGGTTGCCGGCCGAGGCGGCGATGACGCCCCGCTTCTTCTGCGCGGGGGTCAGGCGCAGAAGGGCGTTGCGGGCACCGCGCTCCTTGAACGAGCCGGTGCGCTGCAGGTTGTCGAGTTTGCAGAAAATCCGGGCGCCGGTGATTTCCGAGAGCGGGATCGATTCCGGACAGGGCGTGACGACCACACCACCGGCGAGGCGCCGGCGCGCGGCACGGATGTCGGCGAGGGTGACGGACAGGGGCGGGGGAATGGCGCTTTTCTAGCCTCCCGCCGGTTCCGTGCAACAAAGATGCAGTTTGCCGGGCGCCAAGGGTGTCCGGCCGCCAAAATTCCCCCGAAACCCCGGGAACGGCGAATAGCGTTGCTGTCGAAATGGAGAGGGATACAGAGCTAGATTTCATTTACCGCGCGCGTTGCGGCGTGGCGGAGTCCGGAGAGGACCTGCCACCCGGAACGGAAATGCCCACGCCTTACCACCATGTTTCAGGTCACTTTTTCCGAACAAAGCATGCGCGAGCTCAACCAGCTCGACAAACTCGCGCAGCTGACCGCGATCGAGCCGATCAGCAAAATCCGCCCTACTGACCTGGCCCATCCGCGCGAGCCACTCGGCAAATTCCATCGGGCGGGCAAGGATTTCTACCGCCTGCGGGCGGGGGAATTCCGGTTTTATTTCGAGGTGCAGGGCGATACCCTCCATACGCACTACATCCTCCACAAGTCCTCGCTGGAGGACTGGCTTTTCCGCATGAAGCTGCCCGTTTCGGAGCAGCAGCTCGTGGAGCAAGACTCCAAATTCTGGAAATACCTCGAGAGTCTGACCAAGTAACGCCGCCATGTCCGACCTCGAGCAACGCGACAACCCCTATCACGTCACCCAGGCGAGCCGCATTTTTTTCCTGCCCAACCTGATGACGGCGGGCAATCTCTTCTGCGGGTTTGTGGCGGTCATCAAGTGCATCCAGGCGCGGCTCATCACCGACGTGGGGGAATACGCCGCCAGCCACACCCGGCTGACCTCGATCGAGCTCTACACGCAGGCGGTTTGGCTCATCCTCGCGGCCGTCGTGTTTGACTCGCTGGATGGCCGCCTGGCTCGGCTGGGCGGGCGCACGTCGCTTTTCGGGGCGGAGTTCGATTCCCTCGCGGATGTCGTGTCGTTCGGCATGGCGCCCGCGCTGATGGTGTTTTTCCTGATCCTGGCGCCGCACGATGAATACCAGTGGTTCCGCGAGTTCGGCTGGTTCATTGCCTTCGTCTACCTCCTCTGCGGCGCGGTGCGGCTCGCGCGGTTCAACGTCATCACCAATCCACTGCTCTACCGGAGCGGTCTTGAAACCAGCAAGGATTTCGTCGGCCTGCCCATTCCGGCCGCGGCCGGCACCGTGGCTTCCCTAGTGCTGTTGCTGCTGAATATGTCGCGGAACGCCAAGGATCTTCGCGAATGGTCGCTGGCCCTGCCCCTGCTGCTGATCCTGGTGTCCTTCCTGATGGTCAGCACGGTGCGCTATCCCAGCTTCAAACAGGTGAATTGGGAAACCAGAACGAGGATCAAGACCTTTGTAGGGATGTTTCTCGCCGCCATCGTGCTCGTGAAGTATCAGGAGATCGCGTTTTTCTTCCTTTTTCTGGCCTATATTTTCTACGGCCTGTTCGCGCACTACCAGCGGGGCGTCCGCCACGCGCAGAGGCGCGCCTTGCGCCGAAAGGTTGTGAAAATGAAGCAGGAAAATTCCCAATAACTTTTTCCTGTGAACAAAACCCGGGTTATTGGCGGTTATTCAGGCCGGATTCACAACTTCGGGTGCCCGGTATTTCCCTCGTAAAGCCGCGAGTTGCTGCGAAAATAGCCGACCATAATAATACGAATACTTCCTTGTTGAATACCTCTCCAATCACCCTTTGTTAGTTAAAAGCACCAATAACGCCCCTGACCGATGAAATTTAAGATCAACCGCGACCACTTCAGCAACGGCCTGGCCCAGGTCCTCAACGTGGTCGG
>JAYVZM010000064.1:0-15632 GCA_043783345.1 Verrucomicrobiota bacterium | reverse complement strand
GATTCCGGAATATGAGCCCTATTTCGAGTGAGATGGGGTTGTTGGATTGGTTGCCCGCGAAAAACCAGCCGTCGCGTGAAGCTATGGCTGCAGGCACGGATGGCATGGATTCAAGGGTTTCGGCAAAGCTCAGACAATTTGGCCACAAAAAGCGCAAAAAGGATTAAGCGACTCATAGGAGACCCGGAAAGCCACACCCAATTCCACGATGCCACTACAGCCCGATTCGAATCTTTGCGCTTGTCGCTCTCTCTGGGCACGCTAACGCTGACCACCGCTCTCTTTAAGTAAAACCATGTCACTACCTTCCCAGCCCGAAATTCCACAGCACTACAGCGCATCCAACGCCCCTTTCGAGGAGGATGGGATCGATATCCGGGACTTGTTTCAGCGTCTGGGGCGCGGGCTCGCTCAAACTCTGGGGCTCGCCTTGCTCGGGCTGGTGATTGTGGCTGTGGGCTATCTGCTACTCAGCCCTTTTCGACCGGTATTCAGCTCAACGCGGGTAATTTTTGCGTTCGACGGATTTGAACGGAGTGAATACCCGGACCATTCCAAGTTCCAAGCGGACGACTTGCGCGCGCCGGAAATAATCGTCGAAGCACTCAAAAATCTGAATCTGGACGCAGCCGGTATTTCCCAAAGTCAGATCAGAGGTGCGTTGAATGTTGAAGGGATTATTCCCGCCGAGGTGGTCAAGCAACGCGACCGCATGCGCACAGCCGGGCAGACACCCCCGCCTTACATTCCGGACGAATACATCGTTACCTTGACGCTGCCGCGCAAATTTCCGCTGGGTCTGGCGCAGCGCGAGCGGTTGCTGAACGAGATTGTCAGCGTGTTTCAGGAAAAATTCCAACGCACCTATGCCCAACTGCCGGTCGATTTCGGGAATGTGCACGAGGCGTTGCAGGGGGCTGATTTTCCCGACTACGTTATCCTCCTGGAGGAGGAGGTTAAGAACATCACTGAATATCTGGCTCGACAGACCGAGAACGCGAAATCATTCCGTTCTCCTTCTGCTGGCCCCTCCTTACCGGACCCGGCTCAGCAAACTGAGAACGCTAAAGCTTTCCGTTCTTCCGCCACCAACCTGTCTTTCACCGATCTGAAAAAGCAGGTCGATTTGTTTAAGCAAATTCAGCTCGACGATGTCTTGGGCCTTATCCGCATGAATAGTCTGACGCGAAACAAGGAGAAGGCTCTGATGAAACTGGACTATACTCTGCTGACACTGAAGGATCTGGAGCGATTGGCCCTTGAAGAGGAGAAAGTATCCAAGGAATACCTGTCAAAAACCGAAGCGCGCGCGCAGAATTATTTGTTCGGGATCAAATCCCAGGTGCCCCAACAGCGCCCCGACGCGCCCATGTTGGACCAAGGTCTGGTCGACTCACTTTTGGCCAATGACTCCTACAACTTCACCCTGCGCAGGTCGCTTGACGCCAGTCTTAAAGTGAGAGCCATTCAATCGGAGATGGCCAAAGTCCAGGAGCGCCGCAAGGAATTGGACGGATCGTCAACGGCCCAGCTGGTCGATCGAGAAGCGACAATCAAGACAGTCGAGAAATCGCTGAAAATTCTCTTGGTCAAATACGACCAATTGATCGAAAATATTCGCAAGACGCACGCAGACTACGCCCGCCAGCAATTTGGCAATGCCATCCGCTTGAGCGACCAAATCAAGACGACGGATAGGAGCTTGGCGAGAGCGCTGATCGTCCCCAGCGCTATGGGCGGCCTCCTCGGGGTGGCTTTGGGCATGGCGTTGAGTTTGTTGGGGATCTATGTGGGCGCCACAAAGCGGAATTGAGCCGACGCAGCGACGGTGAAGAGGCCCCCGCTGACTTTGTCAGTGCCAATCACTGGAGGATAAGGGAAAATATCCCGTCCCTGTGTTTATTGGTCCTGAAGCAGGGGAACCTGTTGATTTCTGAAATACCTCCTGACGACCATGCCGATCAACCCGGCCCATGTGATCAGGGAAAGGCCGTAGGCCAGGCGAAGCGCAACCGGTCCCTGGTAACGGAGTTCGACCTGCCGGGTGGCGGACGTCACCGGCACCGTGGCCAGGCCCTCGGGCGAGCGACGCACCTCTTCCGTCCTTCCGTCAATCGTAGCGGTATAGCCGGGGATAAAGACCCGCGGCGTTTCGAGCCAGGACGCTTGGGCCGGGCGCACCGTCGCACGATAGGGCAGCCACGAGATGATTTTGATCGCTTCGGATCCGGGCGGGATCTCGCGCAGGGAAAATCGCGCGAACTTCTTATACTCGGCGGGCTTCGCGCCGGGTCGGGTGGGAATAAAGCGGAGGGTTATTTCTTCCGTCCCGTTCGCGGTGGTCCAGAGGGAGAGGACCGGCGAATTGTTACGCTGCGTGCCGAAGGCGTGCGGTTGCCCTGATTCTGGCAGGACATATTCCCGGAAGAAGGTCGGTCCGGCCAGCTGCAGAATGCCGGTCCCGTCGTGATCGCCGAACACAAACTTCAGCTCATAGCGGCGGCCGGGTTCCAGGCGCAAGGTAGGCTGAAGCAACAGCACGCCGGGATTGGCGTCGACCGAACCGATCAGCGGCTGAAAGGCGGCTTGTCCCGGGGCGGGCGACGGCAAAGGCGCCAGCGTCGCGATGGACAGGAGGCGCGATTCGGTCCGCGGATCCATCACTCCGTTGGAAAAATAGGACGGCAGACCGGGAAACAGGCCATAGGAATGGTTCATCAACAGGCGGTTCTCGGGCCGTTGGCTGCGAAGACTCATTTCCGGCGAAGCCGTTCGCTCCCGGCCGGCTCCGATGAATTGCCGCGATTCCCAAAGACCCCAGCTGCACGCGAAAATCAGCACGATACCGGCAATCCGTTGCCCGCGCGCTCCCAGGCGGACGAAGGCCAACAAGCCGGCGGCGGCAAGCAGGGCGGCCAAAAGCAGGTAGAACCGATGCATCGGCCAATAGAACGTGATCCGCTTGATTGGCCCGGGAAGGTGCTGCCAGAGCCAGTCGGTGACACCGGGCACCGGCAGCAACAGCACCAGCAGGCCGGCAGCGGCCAGCACCAGCAGGCGAAGGGGCCAGCTTGAACCTGGGCGAACCGCCAGGGTGGCGCTGAAAAAAAAGATGATCCACCAGGCATAACCCAGCTGCAGATCGCTCAACTGGCGGGCATTTTCACTGAGAGGAAAAAGCACCGCCGGGAATACTTCATGGATCACTTGGGTGATGCGTTCCTGTTGCGTCAAACCCGAGGTGACCGCGGAGGCGGCGCCGGGGACGTGCAAGCTGGCGACGGAGACAAACGGGTAGTGCGCCAGTGCCGCAAAAACCAGCGCGCCGATGGCAGCCCGTTGCCAAGCGACTTTTTGGCGGTGGAGAAAACACAATCGATACAGCTGGATTCCGCCGGCGATCAGCGTCATCCACAGTGCCACCGGCGAATGGGCAAGCCAGAGCGCAGCCAAGCCCGCGGCGAGGCAGACCTGGGTGGCCACGGTGTCGTGATCGAAGGTTCGAACCAGGCCAAAGATCACAACCGGCAGAAAAGGGATCGTCATCCAGGTCATGTAGAGATCCTGGGTGTAGATGGTTCCCAGGACGCCCGGACAGCTGACGTAGAGCACCGACAGGCCGCACGCGGCCCAGCGCCGCGAGGGCGCGAGGCGGCCCAGCGTGAGATAGGAGACGGCCAGCCCGGCAAATCCACAGAGGATCACCGCGGCGTGTTGCAAGGCGAAGAACCCCAGCTGCCGGGCGGTGAGCAGGTCGATCACGCCGGCCAGATGCTGATAGAGCGGCGCGACCCGCAAGGGATACACGGCGCCATTGAAGGCGAAATCGGTCTGCCCGACGAACACCGGAAACACGCCTGCCCGCCACTGGGTGACAAAATCAGCGAGCATGTTGGCATACCAGAGCGCGTCGCCCGACCCGATCTGCCGTCCCGTCATGAATGGATGAAACAACCAGCAGTCGGTGGCGAACAGGAGGAGCCAGCGGGCTATTTCCGCCGTGGGGCGCTGTTTAACCGGGGACGACACGCCTGAGATGGCCACAAACGGCCACAAAAAGACACTCCAAATCTGAATCGGCGGCGGGGGGAGTGATGCTCCGGCTGACGGAACACATCGGCTGGAGCGGGGAGGCGGTCGGAGATCAGACAAACTTCAGCTTGCGGGCGGCGAAGAGCACCATCCGGAGCAGGAGCCAGCCGTGCTTCCATCGCTGGATGTTCGTCGAGCCATAGGTCCGCTCGCGGTAGCGAATGGGGACATCGGCGATCTTCAGGTTGAGCTTCGCGGCGCCGAAGAGGAGGTCGAAATCACCGAAGGGATCGAAATCGCCGAAATACGCGCGGTTGGCGGCGAGGCGCTCATAGTGTGCACGGGAGAGGGCTTTGGTGCCGCAGAGCGTGTCTTTCACCGGCTGGCCCAGCAGCCAGGTAAAGATGAGTCCGAAGGTTTTGTTGGCGCAGAGATTGAGGAACTGCATGGCCTTTTCGTCCATCGGATAGACCAGGCGGCAGCCATTCGCGAACTCCGCCCGACCGCCCGCCAGCACGTCGTAGAACTTGGGCAGCTCCTCGGGCGGCATCGTGAGGTCGGCATCAAGAATCATCAGGAGGTCGCCCGTGGCGGCGGCAAAACCCATGCGCACCGCGTCGCCTTTGCCGCGTCCCTTCTGCTGCAGGCACTTGATTTTCAGGCCCGGATTCTCGCGGGCCACGCGCTGGATTTCGGCCCAGGTTTCGTCCCGGGAATGTCCTTCGACAAAAATCAGTTCGGTGCCGGCGCCCATCGGCGGCATCCGGCGGATGGCGGCCTCGATGTTGCCGGCTTCATTGCGGGCGGGGATGACGACGGAAACGGAGGGTTCCCTCGCCGCCGGTGGGTTCAAAGGGCGCGCGATGCCAAATACGGTAAGGCAGAACCAGCGGAAGAAGGGCAGGGGCGCGAGCCACCGGTTGACCAAGCGCTCCAGCCCCAGGCATTTCACCGGCAACAGCAGGTGCATCTGGAAGTTGAGCGCCTCCCAATCGGCGAGATGCAGGAGATTGCGGATATCGGTCGTGGCCAGCCAGCTGCTTTGCGGTTCCACCGATTTGATCCCCAGCAGGCGGGCGGCGGAAATGACCGGGCGCCAGAGCGAGGAGTAGAAATTGAGGACCAGCCGGGTGTTGGCGTGGCAGAGGCCGTGCAACCGGGCCAGCAACTGCTGGACGTCGGCGGCGAGGTTGAGCGTGTCCGAGACGATGATGTAGTCGAATTTTTCGGTGAGGGCGATGAACTCGCCGGCTTGCACATGGAACTCGGCCTGGGGCAGGCGGGCCCGGGCCGCGGCGATTTGGGTGGCGGAGAGGTCCAGGCCGGCCTTGCGGCGGGCGTGCAAACGGCTGAGCAATTCGCCGGAGCCGCAGCCGATCTCCACCACGCTGGCTTCGGCTGGAATCAGGAGGTTGTAGTGGTGGGCGAGGAGATCACGGTAGTTGCGCGAGATCCAATTCAGTTTGATCGGCGCGGCATCGTAAAACGTCCGGATTTGCTCAAGATGGGCCCTGGTCAAATTAATCGATTCGGCGCTCACGAGAAAGGATGGAATGGGGCGATGACGGGCACGAGGGGCACTGATAGGCCGTAGGTTGCAGGTGCGCTCCGGAGCAGCAAGAAAAAGCCATGGCGGGGCGGCACGGCCCGATGGTCGGGCTCGGAACAAAAGGAGCTGAACTCGGTCGGCAGGTCTTCACCACCCTGGACCTCCGCGCCGGCTTTGAGCCGGCGCAGTTTCTTTCGCCGGCGACAGGCTGGGTGAGCTCCCCACCAACACCATGATTGCTCCCATCTCGGCCCGCCAAACCCGCGCGGGCTTCGCGTCGCCTCTCGGTCCTCCTTCCGGCCGGCGGACTCGTGAATTCGCCCGATGGCGGGGAGGGATTTCTAGATTGCAATGCTCTTGGAAATGCAGCGGTCTGACGGAGATACCCGTTAACTTTGGCGTCTGAGTCATCCTATGTTTACTCGTAATTTCCATTCTATCTTCCGGGAGCTGGCCTGCGGCATTGCGCTGCTTCTGACGCTGCCGGGCCTCCGGGCGCAACCCGCCGGTTCCGCCCCCCTGGTCGAGGATCTTTTTCCCCAACTCAAGCCCATCCTCGAAAAGGCCCTCACGCAGTCCAGCCAGATGCTCATGCGGAACATCGACCTGGCCCAGGCCGAGGCCAACAAGGTGATGTCCGACGCCGCGTTGATGCCGAGTGTGGGCAGCTATGTTTCCTATTCCACCAGCACTGCCGCGGTTTCCGCCAATACGGATGTCAGCAGCCGGGCGAGTGGCATCTACTACGGCGTTTCGCTCAGTCAGCCAGTATTCTACTGGGGAACAATCAAGGCGCAGGCGGACATCGCGAAGATCGGGGTGAAAGTAGCCGAGAAGAATTTTGCGGAAGCCTACCGCCTGCTGGCGGTGAATATTCGCGCGCAATACACCGGGCTTATCATCAAAAAACTGAGTCTCCGCAACGCCGAGTTTGGCCTCAAGCTTTCCCAGTCCGCCCTGGCCATCGAGGAGGAAAGGCTGCGCACCGGGCGGATTTCCCCCGGGGGCATCATCGCGCCGCGCCTGGCGGTCGACGAGGCACGGCTGGGTCGCGACAGGGCCGAAGCCGGGTTGGACCAGGGCATCCGTTACTTCTGCCTGTCGACGGGTCTGGAAAAGCTCGATCCGGCGTCCATCCCCGATGACCTGGTCCTTCCCGGATTATTTTACGACACCGCGTATACCAAACCCATGGTGGCCCGGTTCCTCAGCACGGACATCGAGAACACGCTGCAGGCTCAAATCAACCGCGACTACATCCAGCAGGCGAATTTGAATTACAAGATAGCCCGATTCCGTCTCTACCCGAAAATCGGGATGTCGGCGGGCTACAGCCTGTCGAATTCGACCAGCGCTTCGCAGAACACGGTCACGCAGGCGGGCGTGACCTCGCAGTCCATCAACGTCACGGCTTCCTGGACGATCTTCGACGGGTTCGCCACCAAGGGTGCCAAGCGTTCGACGCTCCTGACCAAGCGCAACTATGAGAAGCAGCTGGAAACCTACCTGCGCACCACCGCCGACCAGGTCTCCGACCTTGAGCGGCAGCTGAATTTTGCCGCCCGGGCCATGAAACTCTCGGACACGCGCCGCGACATCCAAGGCAGCGCGGTCAAGCTGGTCGAGCAGGACCTCGTCCGGGGCGTGGGCAGCCAGCTGACGGTGGATTCGACCCGCGCGGTGTCCTACCAGACCGATCTCAATGCCATTGCGGTCCGGGCGGACTTTCTCTCCCGGTGGGCCGAATTCCTGTCGGCGCTCAATCTCGACCCCGCCCTGAAGAATCTTCCTGCCCGCTATCTCAGCCATGCGAAATAAAATCTTTGCCCACCCGTTCATTCTCGCCGCCGTCGTCCTCGCCCTGGGGGCGTGGGCGGTCGTTTATTATACGCGTCCGGTGGCGACCGTGTCGGAGGTGGTGCGGGGCAAGGCCGTGAACGCGGTTCCCGGCAGCGTGAGCGTCGCCGCGGAATACCAGCAGGAGCTCAAGAGCGAGGTGGCGGGGCGCGTGGCCCGCAGTGAGCTGGACCTGGGACGCGAAGTCCACAAGGGAGATTTCCTCGTTTTACTCGACACCGGCGACCTGGAACTGGAAATCAAGCAGATCGAAAGCGAACTGGCGGCCCACAAGAAGAGGGTCGCGGTCGGTTCCTCGCTGAAGCTCGAGCTGGAAAATGGCCGCGATGACCTCAAGGAGAAGGAGCGCATGCTCAAGCTCGGGGGCATCTCGGAGGCGGAGCTCACCCGGCAGCAGCGCCTGGTCAAGCAAGCCGAACAGAGGGTGGCGCTCGAGGACGTGGAGAATGCCCAAAAAACCGAGACCATCTCGAACTCCCTGGCCGTCAAGCGCCGCCTGGTGGAAAAAATGAACTTCGTTGCGCTCTTCGACGGCATCATCTCCCAGGTTTTTGCCCGGCCGGGCGACCTGATCGGCAGCAACGCCCCGATCGCGACGATCATCTCCACCAGCCGCACCGTCGAGGCCAAGGTGAGCGAGGAGAACTTCGCCGGCATCAAGGTGGGCCAGAAGGCGTCGGTTCGCTTCCTCGGTTACGGGAACCAGCAATACGGCGCTTCGGTGATCAAAGTCCTCCCGACGGCCGATTCCGAAACCCAGCGCTATATTGTGCACCTGAACGTCGACCTGGCCGCCGACAAACTGGTCCCCGGCCTCACGGGCGAGGTCAACATTGTCATCGGGGAGCGCGATGCCCCGGCCATCGTGCCGCGCCGCGCGCTGCGCGGGAACGAGGTTTTGGTGGTGAGCAACGGCCGAGTGGAATTGCGCAAAGTCCAGACGGGCTACGTCGCGATGAATGTCGCCGAGATTTTGACCGGTTTGCGGGAAGGGGAGCTCGTGATCGCGGAGGAGCTCGACAAGTTTACGCCCGGCGATCGCGTGCGCACGGAACTGCTCAAGCCGTTAACCAAGTAACCGTCCGCCGCCCGACGGTTAGTCTTCCCATGTCACCGACCCTACGGATCGCCTTCCGGTTTCTCACCGCCAAGAAGCGCGCCATGCTGATGAGCCTGGCCTGCATCATCCTCGGGGTCGGCCTGTTTGTCGTCACCCAGGCCACGACCAGCGGCTTCGAGGATTTTTTCATCAAGACGATTCTGGGCACCAACGGCGCCATCCGGGTGGAGGATAAGATTCAGGACACCATCCGCTCCATGGAGGCGGGAGGCGGGGCCAGCGAGTCGATCTTCCAGGTCGCCCACAAGGAAGGGCGCAAATACATCGACGGGGTCGAGGAGCCGAAGCTCGTCATCGACGCCTTGCGCCAATTCAAGAATGTCGCCGGCACATCCGAGGTGCTGACCGGCGCCGCCATCCTACGCAGCTCGTTCAAGAGCGATTCGGTGAGGATCTTCGGCATCAAGCTTGACGACCACCTCATGGTTTCCGAACTCGGTCACCAGATTGTGGGGGGAGTCCTCGATGATTTCCGGAACAATCCCTCCGGCGTGCTGATCGGCAAGGTCATTGCCGACCGGCTCCAGCTCAATGTGGGCGATTCCTTCATCCTCGACTCGGCCGGCCAGTCGCGCCGTTACCGCGTGGCCGCCATCTACGAGACCGGGGTCAGCGACATCGACAAAGAGCGGATTTACCTCCAGCTCACCGAGGCCCGCTCCCAGTTGAAGAAGGGCAGCGGGGCGAGCTTCATACAGGTCAGCCTCTACGACAAGGATCGCGCGGTCGAGGACGCGGACTACATGGAGGAAGTGGTGAGGCACGGCGTCCGCGCCTGGCAGGTGCGCGAGAAGTCCTGGCTGTCCGCGTTCAGCGCCCTGCGGATATCGTCCGCCATCACCGTGTCCGTGTTCACACTGATCGCGGGCCTCGCGATGTTCAATACCCTTGCCATGATCGTCATGGAAAAAACCAAGGAGATCGCGATCCTGCGGTCCATGGGCTACACGCGGCAGGATATCTCGCACATCTTCATCTGGCAGGCGGTCATCGTGCTCGCGATCGGCACGGTGCTGGGATCGCTTTTCGGTTTCGGGGCAACCTATGCGGTCTCGAAAATGCCGCTGGAAATCACGGGCATCTTTGCGACCAAGCACTACGTCGTCGCCTGGTCGGGCTGGCACTACGTCGCGGCCAACCTCACCGCCATCATCATGGTCATGATCGCCAGCGTGATCCCCGCCCGCCGGGCCGCCCGGTTCGAGCCGGGTGACATCATCCGCGGCACCTCCGGCTAACCACCATGGCTTCTCCCCGCTCCGACATCGCGCTCCGTTGCGAAAAACTTCACCGGTATCTCGGTCAGGATGAGGGCCGCGTGCACGTGCTCCGCGGCGTGTCCTTCGAGGCCCGGCGCGGCCACGTCACCGCCATCGTCGGCCCCTCCGGTTGCGGCAAGAGCACGCTCCTCTACCTGCTCGGCCTGCTCGACCAGCCCGACGGCGGCTCCATCTGGATCAGCGACCGGCTCATGTCGAACAGCAGCGACCTCGACCGCACGGCCTCCCGTTGCGAACACATCGGCTTCGTCTTCCAGTTCCACTTCCTCATGCAGGAATTCTCGGCCCTCGACAACGTCATGATGCCCATGCGCAAGCTCGGCCGCCTGACGGAGCTGGAGATGGCGGCCCGCGCCCGCTCCCTGTTGGGGGACGTCGGCCTCGGCGACAAGGCCCACCGCCTGGCGACCCAATTGTCGGGCGGCGACCAGCAGCGCGTGGCCGTGGCCCGCGCGCTCGCCAACCAGCCGGCGATCATCCTCGCCGACGAGCCCACCGGCAACCTCGACGTCAGGAACTCCACGCTCGTCTTCGATCTTTTGACCCGGCTGGCCAAGGAAAACGGCCAGGCCGTGGTGCTCGTCACGCACAATCCCGACATCGCCAGTCGCTGCGACGAGATCAAGCCGATGCGCGACGGCGAGTTTGTGTCGTAGCGCCGGAGGGGTCCGCCATGCCGAGGTCCCGCCTGGCTGCCGCGATCTGGATCCTGGGTTTGGGGGCGGTGGGAGTGCAGGCGCTGGCGCTCGCGGCGCGCTATTTCCAGCCCTGGCTCAGCGCCGACTACCTCTACCCGCAGCTGTTCGCCGAGAATGTGCTGGCGGGCCGTTATCCGCTCTCCGGCTGGACGCTGAGCTCCGCGCCGTATTTTTTCCCCGACCTGACGGTGGCCATCGGCCTGCGGGCGCTCGGCGGCGCCGGCCCCGTGCTGCCCGCCTACGTGGTGTTCAGTTATTTGACGCTGGCCGTGCTGGCGGGCTGGTCGCTGCAACGGGCCACCGGCACCGGCTGGGCGGCGTGGCTGGGCGGCGTCGCCTTGGTGAACGGCCTGCTGGCCTGGCAGTCGGTGGCGGATCACGCGCACTATCTCTGGCTGCTCGGCACCGTGGGCTTTCACGGCGGGGCCGTGCTGCTGGGTCTGGCCAGTTTTGCCCTGTGGGTCGGACCCGAGGGGAGCGAGCTGTCCCCCCGCCGGTGGGGGGTGGCATGGGCGGTGCTTTTTCTGGGCACCCTCTCGGACACGCTGTTCCTCACCCAAGCGGCGCTGCCGCTGGGCATTGGCCTGTGGGCCCAAGCCGGCTGGAACTGGCGGAGCCAGCGGGTGCGGACCTATGCACGGGCGCTGCTCCTCGCGCTCGGTTCGGTCATCGCCGTGCGCGTCGCCCTGGTCCTGGGCGGCTGGTTCAATTTTTCGAAGGTCGTGCGCTATGCACCCACGCCGGCGGCCGTGGGCCAGGCGACGGCGGCCTTCCTGCACGATCTCCGGGCGACGCTGGCTCCCGGTGCGTGGGGATTGCTGGCCATGGCGGTGGCCGCACTCGTGGTCGTCGGCCTGTTCTGGTGGCGCGAGCACCGGCAGCGGCGTCCGTCGGCCGCCCGCCTGAAACTGGCCGCGATGTTTGCCCTGACCGGCCTGGCGGCCACCACCGTGCTGCCGCTGCTGACGGCGTATTGGCGGGATGCGCATCACGCGCGCTATATCCTGCCCTGGCTGGTTTACCCCGGCTGGCTGGCACTGGCTTGGGTGCTGCCGAAAATCACCCGCTGGGCCGACGACCGCCGTGGCCTCGCCGCTTTGGGTTTGGTCTGGGCCGGGTTGGGGCTGGCGGCGCTGCCGGCCATTCATTCGCCGGCCTTGCGGTGGCCTTATCCGGAGCGTCAGGCGCAATTGGACGAATTCATTACCCGTCACGGCTTGCGGCATGGTTTAAGCGATTATTGGCACGCGCATGAGATCAATACTCTGACGCACAGCGCGGTGCGCTTGTTTGCCCTTCGTCCCCAGGCGAACGCCAGTTTTTGGAACAACAATGCCTTTTGGTTCTATGAAACCGAGGCGGGCCGGCTCCGGGTGCCGGATTATTCATTCATCATCACCGACGGATTGGATGAAACGGCCCTGCGGCGGCGTTTTGGCGAGCCGACGGGGCAGGAGCAGGCCGGCGGTCTGACGATCTGGCTCTACCCGGGGCCGGCCGCGCAGCGCCTCACCCGGGAAGTCGAGACGGAGGTCCGCATTTTTCTCCGCGGACGGCCCGGGATGGAACGGGTCGACCCCATGCCGTGAGGGTGGGCTCAAGCCCCGCGGCGGAGCAGGGGAGTTCGGAAATATGCGCCAATTAGGGCGCGTGCGGACGCGCTGGGCGGCACTAATAATCGCGCCATCGCTCAACCCCGACCAATTTTTGTTTTACATTGGTCTGACGGCTTCTTTGCCTTGGCGGGAATTTGAACCGCACACCACGCACCGTGAGTCCACATTGTTCGCGCAAATCATTCCTCGTCAGGCTGGGGGGCCTGCTGGCCGCCGTGGGGTTTGCCCCGGCCTTGTTCGGGAAGTCGGCTGGCGCTGCCGCCACCGCCGCCGCCTCGCCGGTCACGCCGCGCCCGGAGCCGCGGGCCGTGGCTCGCAGCGAAGGCAGCTACTAAACCGCCCGTTTCACGGGCAACGCGAACTCTAGCCGGTCCATGTCGAATATTTTTCCGAAATCCGCCAACGCCCTGCCGCTGCAGATCCTGATCTTTCTGTTCGTGCTCGGCGGGGTCGCGGCGGCCGGCATCACCTACTACGCCACGCCGGCCTACCTGCGCGTCGGCTACCAGCCGGTCCAGCCCGTCCCGTTTGACCACAGCCTGCACGCCGGCCAGCTCGGCATGGATTGCCGCTACTGCCACGCCGCGGTCGAGAAGTCCGCCACCTCCAGCGTCCCCTCCGCGCAGACCTGCATGAACTGCCACAGCGTCATAAAGCCGGCCAGCCCGCTGCTCGAGGTCGTGCGCGAGAGCTACAAGACCGGCGATCCGGTGCCTTGGGTGAAAATCCACCAGAACCCCGATTACGTTTACTTCAACCACTCCGTCCACGTGACCCGCGGCGTCAGCTGCGTCGAGTGCCACGGCAAGGTCAACCAGATGACCGCCGTCTACCACGCCAAGCCCCACAGCATGAGCTGGTGCCTCGACTGCCACCGCAACCCGGCGCCGCGCCTCCGCCGCCCGGAGGATGTCTTCAATCTGGATTCCCTCACCCTCGCCGAACAGGGCAAACTCGAGGAGGCGAAGGCGCTCATCGATCACTGGAAGGTCAAACCGCCGCAAAGCTGCTCCGGCTGCCATCGCTGATGAAACGCAAATTTGATCATTCCCCTGCCGCGCCCGGCGCGACGACCGGCCCCAAATACTGGCGCAGCCTCGACGAGCTGGCCGACACGCCGGGCTTTCGCGAGCACCTCGCCCGCGAATTCCCCGAGGGGGCGTCGTCCATCGACGGCGTCGACCGCCGGCAGTTCATGCGGCTCATGGCGGCCTCGTTCGCCCTTGGCGGACTCGGACTCGCCGGTTGCCGCCGCCCGGAGTCGCACATCCTGCCCTACGGCAAGTCGGTCGAATACACCATCCCTGGCCTCCCGCTTTATTTCGCCACCGCGATGCCGCTGCGCAAGTCGGCCATCCCGCTGCTGGCCGAGACCCACCAGGGCCGCCCGACCAAGCTCGAGGGCAACCCGAGCTACCTCCCGCACGGCGGCGCCAGCAGCCTGCTCGCCCAGGCCTCGGTGCTCGAACTCTACGATCCGGAGCGCGCCACGGCCCACACGAAGGCGGGCGCCGCCCTGACCAACGGCCAGGTGAACGACATTCTCGCCGGCATCAACAAGACCTACGCCGGCAACGGCGAAGGCCTGGCGTTCCTCGCCGACGAGTCCGCCTCGCCGACGCGCGCCCGCCTCGTCACGAGGCTGAAGCAGGTTTTCCCGCGCGCCATCTGGGCCGAATACGAACCCGTGCAGGACGAGCCGCCGCTCGCCGCCGCGCAGGCCTCCTTCGGCCGCAACGTCAAGCCGGTCTACCGTTTCGCAAAAGCGAAGCGCATCGTCAGCCTCGACGCCGATTTCTTCCACGCCGAGGCCGGCGCGCTCTACTACGCCCGCGAGTTCGCCAAGGGCCGCCGCGTGAGCAAGCCGACGGACGAGATGAACCGGCTCTATGTCGCCGAGAGCGGATTCTCCCTTACGGGTAGCATGGCCGACCACCGCCTGCGCCTTGCCAGCAGCCACATGCACGCGCTGGCTGCCGCCCTGGCCCGGAAAGTTGCGGAGGCCGACGAATCCTTCTCGGAAAAGCTGGGCATCAGCTCCAAATGGATCGAGGAGTGCGCCAAGGACCTGCGTGAGCACCGGGGCGAGAGCCTGGTCGTGGCCGGCGCCCATCAGCCGGCCGAAGTGCACGCCCTCGCTTACGCCATCAACGCCAATTTGGGAAACATCGGCAAGACGATCGACTTTGTCGACGCCGAGCCGACGTCCGCCTCGACGATTTCCGCGCTCGCCACCGTCATCAAGGGCAACGCGGTCAAGACGCTGGTCGTGCTCGGTGGCAATCCCGCCTACAACGCGCCGGCGGATCTCGTCTTCGGCGCCCTGATGAAGTCGGTGCCCGAGGTCGTCCGCTTCGGCTACTACGAGGACGAGACCTCCGCGCTGGCCGGCACGCACATCGCGGCCACGCACTACCTCGAGTCGTGGGGCGATGCCCGCACGGTCGACGGCACCATCGTGCCGGTCCAGCCGATGATCATGCCGCTGTTCAACGGCCTGTCCGAGGTGGAACTTCTCGCCCGGCTGGCAGGGGAGGAGACCACCGACGCCTACGCGCAGGTTTTCACCACCATCGGCCGGCTCACCAGCGGCGATGGCAAGAAGGCCTTCGAGAAATTCCTCCACGACGGCCTGCTCGAGGGATCAGCCTACAAGGTCGTGCCGGTTTCCACGAGCATTCGCGCCGACCTCCTGGCACCGGTCGGGGCGGCGCTTTCGATCAACAACCTCGAGGTCCGCTTCGCCACCGACCACAAGATGGACGACGGCCGCTTCGCCAACAATGGCTGGCTGCAGGAGTGCCCGGATCCCATGACGAAGATCTCGTGGGACAACGCCATCCTCGTCAGCCCGCGCCTCGCCCAGGAACTCGGCATCGTCCCCACTGGCAGCCTCCTGCAGGTCGCGCGCAAGGAAGAGGCCGAGTTTCCGCAGGGCAAGGAGAACGCCCACATCTACGAGGTCAGCCTCAATGGCCGCACCGTGCGCGGTCCGGTGCACATCCAGCCCGGCCTGGCCAATTACACCGTCGTCCTCCCGCTCGGCTACGGCCGCACCAAATCCGGCCACATCGGCACCGGCGCGGGCTTCAGCGCCTACGCGGTCCGCGCCAGCGACGGCATGGGCTTCGCCACCGGGGCCAAACTGAACCCCACGGGCGAGCGCATGAAGCTCGCCAACACCCAGGAGCACTGGTCGATGGAAGGCCGCGACATCGTGCGCGAGGCCAATTTCGAAAGCGATCCGCACGGCGAGGTGAAGAACGGCTACAAGGACAACCCGAACTTTGTCGCCGGCATCGGCATGGAATCGCATTCGCCGGCCGTCTACGGCGACCTGAAGCCGGAGGAGTTTGCCCGGCTTTCCCCCGAGCAGAAAGAGAAGATCACCAAGACCCGCGCGATGACGACCCCGCGCGGCAACTCGCTCTACGAGACGCCCGACCTGACCGGCACCCACCAGTGGGGCATGTCGATCGA
>JAYVZM010000063.1:0-6681 GCA_043783345.1 Verrucomicrobiota bacterium | reverse complement strand
CGAGCAATTGATTGCCGACTCCGCCAGGGACATCGACCCCAAGATCGAAAAGGCCTGGGGTGACGAGGCGATGCGCCGCCTGAAGGAAATGGAAAGCGGCAAGGTGAAACCCATCCCGGGCGAGGAAGTGATGGCGCGGGCTCGCAAGATCATCGGTCGTCAGTGAAGCCGTTCGCCTTCCATCGCGAGGCCGACGCAGAGTTCATCGAGGCGCTGCAGCATTACGCCGGCATCAACCCCGAACTGGGCGGCCGATACTACGACGAAATCCATCGCCTGATCGCGGAGGCCTGCCGGACACCCAGCACATTCCGGTTCATTCGCAAACCCGACCGCCGGCATTTCACCCGCGAGTTCCCTTACGGCATCATTTACGTCGAGCGTCCGGATGACATCTGGATTCTCGCCGTGATGCACCTCCACCGCGAGCCGGCTTACCGGCAACACCGGCTCAGCCCCTGAGCGTCCCTTCGCGCTTTTTTGCCCCGGTTTCGTTTGCCGGGCAATCCGGCCCGGACAAACACTGGGCTGGCAGCAACCGGCAACAGTGCCACACTCGCCCGATGCCCCGCCCCGCTTTCCCTCCACCGCCGCTGCTCCCTGCGGGGCTGCTGCTCGTGACCTCCTGCACTTCGCAGAATGCCGCGAACAGCCCCGTCTCCGCTCTCTCGACGGTCAGCGCCGTGGTCGTCGGCGGGGCGCTCGCGCCGGTGGGCGAGGCCTTCCATGCCGTCGCCGGGCCGGACCGTGAGCGCCGGCTGTCGACTCCCGCCATTTATGATTTGGGCGACGGCCGGATCGCCATCGCCAACCGCACCGGCTGGTTCACGGACACGAGCGAATTCGCCGCCAACCGGCAGAGCCAAAGCGCGTGGGTCGTCAACCTGAAGACCGAACCTCGCGACCACGATGGCGTCATCGTGCTCGCCAACGACAACCTCGTCCGCTGGTTCTTTCGCGACCACGACCGCACCGCCCTCCAGCTTATCCTCTACGAGGGCCCCTTGCAGACAGTCAACGTGGCGACCGGCGACCGCATCCAACTAGGCTCCAATCACCGTTCCGTCACCATCATCCTCGGCAACGAATCCCACCGGATCACCCTCTCCCAAGATCCGATTGAAACGCTGCAGCCCGCCCGGCCCAGGTAAGAGCCGGCCAGGAAAACAACCTCATGTGGAACCAACGCTATGCCAGTGACGAATTCGCCTATGGAACCGAGCCGAACTCGTTCCTCGTGCAAAACGCCAAAATGCTGAGTGGGCCCGTGCTTTCCCTGGCCGAAGGCGAAGGGCGGAACGCCGTCTTTCTGGCCTCGCTGGGACTGGACGTGCTCGGGGTCGACGGATCGGAGGCGGGCCTAGCCAAGGCGAAAAAGCTCGCGGCATCGCGAGGCCTGACGATCCGGACGGAAATCGTCGACCTGGCGACTTATGAGCCGCCGGAGAATTTCTTTGGCTCGGTCGTGTCGATTTCCGCGCACCTCCCAAGCACCAGTCGAAAGAGGCTGCATCGCTTGGTGGAGCGCTCCCTGAAACCCGGTGGCGTCATGCTGCTGGAGGCTTACAGCAAAGCTCAAATCGCGCGGAATACCGGCGGTCCCAAGGATCCCGACATGCTCATGGCTCGCGTGGACCTGGAGAAAGAGTTCCCGAATTGTGAGGTGATCCTTTCCCGGGAAATCGAGCGGGAGGTCGTCGAGGGCAAGTTCCACACCGGTTTGGCCTCGGTGGTTCAATTCATTGCGAGAAAGAGAGTCTAAACCGTGGCCTGGGCGGCAAAAACCCAAGGAGAGCCAGGGAAGACGCAGATACGCAAACCAGCTCGGGGCCAGGCGAGCCACAGCGGGGGATACGAGCTGCAGGCGCTGCTGCGAGGCAGGGTTCGCCCTTGCGGAGGCGGTAACGTCGCCCACACTATCCGGGCACCGCTTCTCCCGCTCTGCGTCCGGGTGACGCGAGCCCCCATCCCGTGCATTCCTCTCTTTTACGCCTGCTGCTGGTATCGGTCGCAGTGCTGCTGCATCAGGCGTCCCTGCACGCCGAAACGATGGCCGTCTCCTCCAGGGTTTTCAACGGCTATGCCCGGGAGAAGTTGCCCGACGGGACGTTCAAGCCGGAGTTCTTCGTCTTCGGCGAGGGCGGCTGCTGGACGCGCCCGATCAACGATGCCGCGATGGACCAACTGACCTTCCCGAAAATCGTCCATATCGTCGCGGGCCCGCTGGCCAAAATGAATTATCGCCCGGCGTTCAAGGCCGCGGACACCGAGCTTCTCATTCTCGTTTTCTGGGGCTCCACGGAGGGCAGCTACTCGCTTGGCCCCACGAATGCCTTCCGCAGCATGCTCGACGAGCGCAACGCGCGGATTCTCGGTTACGGCAAGGAACTGAGTCTGGCGCAATCCATCCCCCACCTGTCTTTCGCCCAAGACATCATGTCCGAGGTCGGCCACAATCGCTACTACGCCGTGCTGCAGGCCTATGATTTCAAGACCGCAGTGAAGGAAAAGAAATTGAAGGCGCTCTGGGTCACGCGAATGAGCTTGGGTGAGAGCGGCGATTTCGCCCCGGCGCTCGCGGGGATGGTGCGGGACGCCGCCCGCTACTTCGGTCAGGATAGCGGCGGATTGCGGCACCGCGAACCCGCGCTGAACGGCACGATTAAACTGGGCCCCCTTGAGGTCATTGAGACGGTCCCGCCCAGTGATGCCAAAGACGCCAAGGCCCGACCGTAGGGCGCTGGCCGATCTTTATTCAGTTGCGGGTTGGACCACCTCGCGGATCGACGCCCAACCCGTCGGACTCGCGGCGTAGCGGACGTAGACGACCATGGCGCGGCCCCGGAAAAGGAAGGGTTTCCCTTCCGGAGTCTTGGGCGCGCCCCGGACGGCGAAGCGGGTCATTTCAATCGCCGAGTCGCCGTGGAACACCAGGCTCTCGACGTCGTGTTCGACAAATTCCAAGCGGAACGCGCGGAACGTGCCCGCCAGGTCGGCCTTCACGGCTTCGCGTCCGATGAGGTGTTTCTTGTAGGCGAGAGCCTTTTCGACGTCGGGATGATGGCAGGCCATGACGGCGTCGACATCGCCGTGCGCGAAGGCCGCGGCGATGTCGGCCATGGTTTGCCGGAGCGCGGCTTCATCGGAGGCGATGTCCGCAAACGCGGCGAGGGGGAGGATCGACGCCAGCAGCAAGCCGGCAAAAAGGGGGAGCAGTTTCCGTTTCATGCGTGGAGTTTTTGAACCGACGTTCATCGGCTGGCCGATGACAGCAGGGACTGTGCCCGCCAATCAAACGCGAAAAATACGGGCAACGCGGGAGCCAGGTCCGCCTCACGGCGATGACAGCCACAGGGACGGAGGGATCCACAACGGCGGTCGAAACCCGGCCCCGGCCGGCCGCCGGTTACGGCGCGACGGCTTGACGTCGCCGGGTGATCAGGCGCAAGGCCGCCAGCAGTCCCAGCACAACGACGAACGGGGCCCCCAACGATCCGCCACCGCCGCCTCCACCCCCGCCCGTCGGTGAAGGTGGCGTGTTTCCACCGGAGGATGAGGAGCCGGTGCTGCCGCCGGAAGAGGAGGAACCGCTGCCCGAGAATGTGCCGAGGCCCGGGAACGTGACGACCGACGTTGCCGGAATCACGTAGGTGAAGGTCGAGTTGTTGACGACCACCGGCGTCTGCGACTCCAAGGATTGCGTGCTCGACGTGACATACGGTGTCACATTCGCCAGCGTGACGCCCTGGAGGTTGAACGTCTGCGTGACGGGCGAAGCCGTGTGGTTGACCGCGACGATGGCAAACCGGCCGCTCGCCGCATCCTTGAACGCGGTTATGCCCAGCGGTCCGCTGTTGGCCGCAACGTCGACGCGAAAATCGCCCGGGCGGACGAAGCGGCTGAACTGCGCCATCACGTAACTGCGGGGTTGCGGAACGCCGGCGGCGTTGAGCAGGCCGTTGGCGTCGCCGATGCATTTCCACCAGATGTAGGCGCTCATGTTGCCCACCGACAGGCAGTCGCTGATCTGCCGTCCGGTCGCGACCGCAGATTCGATCCTCTGGTCGTTGATCAGATACTCCGTCATCCAGAGGGGCAATCCCCGCTCCCGCGCGAGCGGATAGTCCCTGATCGTTGCGCCGTAAAGATGGCCGCCAATGTAGTCGATATGCCCAACCGCGACCAAGTCGTTCAACGTGGCATTGGAATACGCCGGGTCGAAATACAACGACTCGGGCAACATCACCGGCACGGTGATTGCACCGGCGTAGTCGCGGCAAAACGTGCGGAACTGCTCCGCGGTCCAGAGACAGGATTCGTAGGTGGCGGCCCAGTCGGGCTCGTTTTGGAGCGAGATTACCGCGAGCGGCGCGCTCTTCGCGGCCATATAGCTCGCGTAATCGTTCAGATAGGTGACGTAAGCTCCATATTGCGAAGGCAGCAGCGAGCCTTGGATCGTGCTGTGGTTGTCCTTCATCGCAGCCGGCGGCGTCCAGGGTGTGGCGAGAATCCTCGCGCCGCGCGCGTAGGCTTTTTGGGCATCGAGCAGGTTGTTCGTGTTGTCGCCGTCGGGGGCAATGCGCACGCGGATCAAGGTGAGGCCGGCCTGGGTGTCGGTCGTGCCGTAGAGGAGATCCATTTGCGCGTCCGTGAGCCGGTCGATCCCGTTGTTGAGGAACACCACGCCGGCACCGAAGCCGTCGATCTTCTGCCTGGCGGCGGCGGCGTTCACCGTGCAGGTGTCGGCCTGGGCGACGGTGCCGACCCAGGCGAGAACGCTGCCGACGAGAAGCGCGCGGATTGGGGCGGAGGTGCTCATTTTCTTGGTCCAGGGATGGTGTGAGTGGGGGATATACCGGTGGAAACCCCGGAAGGGAGCAATCTACTTCAATAAGGCCGCATCGCATCCGGCAATCCGCGGGACTGATAGTCCCGGCTCCAATCAAGTCGAAGCTAGCTTCAGGCATCAGCCCCATTGCGAGTGAATCCAAGCAACAGGCGCTGGAGTTATGGCGCAACAGCGGCCGGAGCGCAGCGAAGGTCGCGGCGAGCTGGGGATCCGCCCGCCGGCCGGTCCATTCTGTCATTCTAGTATTAGACCTTGGCTCCCGTTGCTTTTGGCGCGAACCGCGCTACGTTGGGCAGTATTCTGCTTTCGCGCCCGCCCGTTCCTAAGCGCGGAGCGAGCACCTCCGCATTCAGCACCCTCCCCATGAAAATGAAAAGCCCCCCTGTCCTGCCACGAAACTGCTGCCTCTTCGCCGTCGCCCTGAGCGTGTGGTTTTCGCCGGTAGGCGCCAGCGCCCAGATCGCCGCAGGAAAGACCCAGTTCCTGGGCAACGTCGTCGCCGGTAGCGTGCCTGCCAACTTCGGCACCTATTGGAACCAGGTGACGCCGGAAAACTCCAGCAAGTGGGGCTCCGTCGAGAGCACGCGCAACACGATGAACTGGACCCAGCTGGACACGGCCTACAACTACGCCCAGACGAATGGGATCAAGTTCAAGGCCCACACGCTGATCTGGGGCGCTCAATACCCCGCCTGGATCACCGCCTTGTCCGAGACCGACCAGCGTGCCGAGATTGAAGAGTGGATGACCCTCCTCGCCGCCCGCTACCCGAACCTCTGGGCCATCGACGTCGTCAACGAGCCCGTCAAGACCCCGTTGCCGTTCAAAAACGCCCTCGGCGGCGACGGCGCCACCGGGTGGGACTGGGTCATCACCTCCTTCCAGCTCGCCCGGGCGAAATTTCCCAACGCCAAGCTCTTCATCAACGAATATGGCACCGAGAACGATGCGACCGCCCGCGGTCAGATGCTCACGATCGTCAGCCTCCTCAAAACCCGCGGCCTCATCGACGGCATCGGCATCCAGGCCCACTATTTCAACCTGGACAGCATGACCGCCGCGCAGATGACCGCCTGCCTCGACGCCTACGCCGCCACCGGACTCGATCTCTACATCACCGAACTCGACATCCGCGGACCGGCCGCAACCGAGGCATCTCAACTCGCGCAATATCAGGAAATCTTCCCCGCCATCTGGACTCATGCGAGCGTCAAGGGCGTCACGCTGTGGGGCTACATCGAGGGCCAGACCTGGCGAGCCGGCACCGGCATCCTCAACAGCGATGGTTCCGAGCGCGCCGCGATGGTCTGGTTGAAAGGTTACGTGACCGGCAACCTCGTGCCGACGATCGCCACCCAGCCGGCCAGCCAGACCGTGACGGCGGGCACCAATGTCACCTTCTCGGTCGCCGCCACCGGCACAGGTTCGCTCGGCTATCAATGGAAATTCAACGGAACAGCCATCAGCGGCGCCACGAGTGCTTCCTACGGGGTCACCAACGTCCAGGCGTCGAATGCCGGCTCTTATGCCGTGACCGTTTCCAACAGCGCCGGCTCGATCACGAGCAGCACGGCGACCTTGACTGTCAACGCCGCGCCGCCGCCACCGCCGCCGCCCAGCTCGGGTGGTGGCGGCGGCGGCGGGGCCGTCAGCCCGTGGTTCATCGCGATTCTCTGCCTCGCCACCCTGATCCGTCTGCAGATAGCCCGAGCCCGGCCCTGCTGAGGCCGCCTTCGCGCCTTCCATGAGAAGACTGGTCATCGTTGTCCTGTTCGGCGGGTCGCTCGCCGCGTGGATTTCGCTTCGTCCCAAGGACCAGCCTGCGGCTATCA
>JAYVZM010000062.1:0-2545 GCA_043783345.1 Verrucomicrobiota bacterium | reverse complement strand
ATGATGTCAAACAGGGTTTAAAAATAGCCTCCCCGGGGGAAAATTTCACGCCGAGCGGCTGGGTCGCCGCCGTCGGCCTGGCGGAACGGTGGCTGGCGCGCACCGAGCGCGTGGACACGTTGCTGGAAGGACTTCCGTCAGCCCTGACCGGCCAGGAACGCGCGCGGGCCCAACATCTTTTCTACGGGGTCGTCCGCTGGTCCAGCCGGCTGGAGGCCGCGCTCGACGGTCTTATGATGCATCCGCCCCGCACCAAAGTGCGCGCGGTGTTGCTCGTCGCGGGATTTGAATTGTTGGAGCAAGGAACCGCGGAGGGCGTCGCCGCCAAGGTCATCCATCACGCGGTGGAGCGGGCCAAGACCGTGGCCAGCGCCAAGGAGGCCGGACTGGTCAACGCCGTCATGCGCAAGCTGGCGCCGCGGCTGGCGGAAAAGCCCGCCGACCTCGCCACGGAGCTGGCGCATCCCGAATGGCTGGTTGCGCGCTGGACGACCCAATACGGCGCGGAGGCGACGCGGAAACTTCTCGAATGGAACCAGCAGCCCGCGCCGGTTTATGCCCGCTGGCGGACGGAGGCCCCGGCGCCCGAGTTTTTGGCACCGACCCACTGGGCCGGATTTTTTGAAGTAAAGGCCGGCAAGTGGGACGAGGTTCGCCGGCTCGCGAACGAGGGGGTGCTCTACCTGCAGGATCCCTCCATGCGGCTGTGCATCGAGCTGCTCGCGCCGCAGCCCGGTGAGACGATCCTCGACGCCTGCGCCGCTCCCGGCGGCAAGAGCCTGTTCATCGCCGACACGATGAAGACGGGCAAGGTGGTGGCGCTCGATGAGCCGGCCGAGCCGGGCAAGACCGACATCCGGCTCGTGCGCTTGAAGGAAAACCTCGCGCGGGCGCCCAAGGGAGTCGAGGTGGCGCAGGTCGAGGCGGACCTGGCCAAGGTGAACACGGTTTTCTACCGGAACCTCAACCTGCCCGCGAGCTACGACGCGGTGCTGCTCGACGCGCCGTGTTCGAACACCGGCGTCATGCGCCATCGCATCGACGTGAAGTGGCGGCTACAGGACGGCGACTTCGCCCGGCACGCCGACGCGCAGCTCGCGCTGCTCCATGCGGCGGCGCGGCTGGTCAAGGATCGCGGCCGGCTCGTCTACAGCACGTGCAGCATCGACGCCGCGGAGAACGAGGGCGTCATCCGGGCGTTTTTCGAAAGCCGCGCCGGCGGGGCGTGGAAGCTCGAGCGCAGCGTGCGAGCATATCCCTGGACCGACGGCCATGATGGAGCGGGGGCGTTTCTGCTGAAGAGAAACAGTTGAGGGTTGAGAGCCGAGAGTTGAGAGAAGGAACACTGGCAGCCGGGTTGTCGTTTTTGCCCGGTCTCTCAACTCTCAACCAATAACTCTCAACTGGCGGCGCGGAACGCCCCGCCTACGGCACCAGCTCGAACACCGGGACCTCGACGTCGGTCTCCTTGCTGCCGGTGATGAAGGTGTAGGTGATCTTCGCGGCCGACTTCAGGAGGGCGGCGTAGCGGTCGAAGGTCCATTTATCCACCGGTTCGCCATTGATGCGGACGCAGAGGTCGCCGGTCTGCACGGCGAGATTGGCCGTGGGCGTGTCGGGGATGACCGTGAGCACGCGCCAGTAGACGGGGGAGCGGGAAAAGGCGAGGCCGGTGCTGCGGCGCGGCTCCATCGTCACGGGGCCGTCGGTGGCGCGGACGAAGGTCACCTGGTTGCGGCGCTGATCGAAGGTGATGGAGAAGTTTTTCAAAAACTCACCGCCGAGGGAGGAGAGCTGGTCGGACAAATCGACGATGGGCTGCTCGACGGTGTGGGTGCCGATGAGCAGGTTCTGGCTGAGCCGGCCGGTGAGCTGGCGGCGGTCGCCCTGTAGGGAGGAGATCAGCGTGCCGGTCCGCGGGCCGTTGGCGAAGCGCGGATGCAGGCCGGCCGGATTGAGGCTCAGGCTGCCGTCGCTGCCGGTGTCGATGAGCACGATGAAGGATTCGCTGCCCATCTGAACCGGGATGAGAGGGGTTTTCTGCTCGCCATTGAACGCGATGGTGGAGGTGCGCGGGGCGGGCTTGGGCGGGGGCAGGAAGACCGGCGAGGGCGCGATGATCAGGCGTTCGCCGGGATAGTCCATCGTCAGCAGGGTGTCGCGAAAAACGGGGAAGCCGATGATGCCGTCGAGGTGCAGCCCGAGATGGTCGGAGAGATCGGCGAGGTCAAACACCAGGGCCGGCACCCGTTCGAAGGTGGCATCGCCCAGCGAGACGCGACCCAGGGTGACCGGATCGAGTTCGATTTCGCCGCCATTGGCCGAACGCACCCGGATCCTGGCCGGCGCCCCCCTTTTTTGCTTCAGCCCAAAACGCCGGGCGAGGTCGGGCGACACCAGGGTGGAGGTGGAGCCGGTGTCGATGATGAAACGGTAGGTGCGGCCATCGTCCCACTTGGATTCGACGACGAAGAAATTGGAGACCAGCCGCGCCGGCAGGGCCGTGCGCTTCGCCTCGACGACCGTGCGGCCCGGCGGACGGCGC
>JAYVZM010000061.1:0-2547 GCA_043783345.1 Verrucomicrobiota bacterium | reverse complement strand
CATCCGCCAGGCGAGGGTTTCCATCGACGTCCAGACCTTCATCTGGATCAACGACGAGTGCGGCCGGCTGCTGATGTGCGAGCTGATCGAAGCGGCGCGGCGCGGCGTGAAGGTCCGTATCATCGCCGACCACCTGGTTTCGGCCCAGGATCCGTAGATGACGGCCTTCCTCGCGACGGCGCATCCGAATCTCGAGGTGAAGCATTACCGGCCGGCCATGGACCGGATGAGGGCGGCGGCCGGTGTAAACCGGGTGTCATTTCCCGGCCGGCCCGGGGAATCCGTTTGCGCCGCCCGGCCGTATTCATAGGCTGTTACCATGAGTGATTTTGCTCCCGCCGCCGAAATCGCGTCCACCCGCGCCGCCGTGGAACGCCTGAAAGCCAACATGCGCGTGACGATCAAGGGCAAGGACGACGTCATCGAACTGACGCTCGTCTGTCTGCTCGCCGGCGGCCACCTGCTGATCGAGGACCTGCCCGGCGTCGGCAAGACAACCCTCGCTTACTCGCTGGCGCGGTCGATGGACTGCGGCTTCTCGCGCATCCAGTTTACCAGCGACCTGCTGCCGACCGACGTTACCGGCGTTTCCATCTACGACGAAAACATCAGGGAGTTCATCTTCAAGCCGGGCCCGGTCTTCGCCAACATCGTGCTGGCCGACGAGATCAACCGCGCAACACCCAAGACCCAGTCCGCGCTGCTCGAGGTCATGGACCGCGGCAAGGTAACGGTCGACGGCGAGGCGCACGCGGTCGGCACGCCCTTCGTGGTCGTCGCCACGCAGAACCCGGTGGATTACGAGGGCACCTTCCCGCTGCCGGAGAGCCAGATGGACCGCTTTCTCATGCGGCTGCAGATGGGTTACCCGCAGCCCGGCGACGAGCTGGAAATCCTGCGCACGCCGCGCCTCGGTTACGATGCCATTGCGCTGAACCCGGTGGTCACCCGATCGGAAATCCTGCAGATGCAGGCGCTGGCCGGCCGGGTGTTCGTCGAGGACAGCGTGCTCGACTACATTTTGCAGATCGTCACCGCCACGCGCACGGAAGTGGAGTTCAAGGCCGGCGTCAGTGTGCGTGGCGGGCTGTCGCTGCGGGTCGCCGCGCAGGCGCGCGCGCTGGTGTTCGGGCGGGATTTTGTGATTCCCGAGGACGTGCAGGTGATGGCCGGCGCCGTGCTGTCCCACCGCCTCTCGCTCGCGCGGCAGACTTCGGACGCGCTGGAGGAACGCCGCACCGTGCTCGCGGCGTTGCGCCGCATCATCATGGCCGTGCCGGTCCCCGAGTGAACTCGGGGAAGCACCAAGCTCCACCATCCAAGCTCCAGAGAAACACCAATGCGGGAATTGAAAAGTTGGATTTGGAGTTTCATTGGAACTTGGATGGTGGAGCTTGGTGCTTTCAGTCCGGGCCCGTCATGAACGCTGCGGCGCCAATCATGCAGACGGGCCCGGTCTGGCAGGGCCCCGGCGCACGCGATCCCCGGCGGCGCGTGTTCAGCTGGCGGACCCTGCTGTGGTCGATGGTCTTTCCGTCCAAGCGGCACCGCATCGCGCCGACCGTGACCGGCCTTTTCCTCATGGCCCTGGCGATGGGCATCGGCACCGCCGCCTACAACACCGCGAGCAACATCCTGTTCATCACCCTGTCGCTCCTGCTCGCCTGCCTGTTGCTCAGCGGGCTGATGTCGTGGTTCAATTTCTCCGGCATGTGCTGGCGCGTCCGTCCGCAGGGCCAATGGCGGGTGGGGCACGAGACGCTGATTCCGGTCGAGGTGCAGAACCGGAAAAAATGGCTGCCGACCTACGGGCTGTGGTTCGAGCTGGCCACGCAGCCCCGGCGAGCACCGGCCCCGGACAAGCCGGAAAAGGAAATGAAGGTCCGCGAGATCCTGGCGGCCGCGGACAAGATCGTGACGCGCGGCCAGGTGTTCATGCGCGAGCGGCTGGAACCGGGCGGCGAGACCACGGTCGACTGGGTGGTGAAACCCCGGCAGCGCGGCGAGGCCGTGGTGGAGTTGAGCGCGGTCGGTTCGTTGTTTCCCTTCGGGTTTCTGAAAAAAAGCATCGGCGTGGCGCTCCGGCACACTGTGCTCGTCTGGCCGGCCCAGACGGCCTACCAGTGGTCCGGGACGATGGCGGCGCATGCCGGTTCGCAGGGCCGGCGCACCGCGCGGGCCGGCACGGGCGACGATCTACTGGCCTTGCGCAAATATGAGCAAGGCGACTCGCACCGGCTGATCCATTGGAAGGCGAGCGCCCGCCTGGGGCAGCTGATGATCCGGCAGTTTGCCGCGGAGAGCCACGACGGCTATGTGCTGCGGCTGGACACGCCCGCCGGCGTGTGGACGCGGCCGGAACAATTCGAGCTGCTCTGCAGCTTCGCCGCGACCATGGCGGAGGATTTGTTCGCCGCCGGCCGCCTGCACGGCGTCTGTGTCAACGGCGGCCTGTTGCTCGACACGCGCCGGCTGCGCGGCATCGAGGCCTTTTTGGACGAGCTGGCCGTGCTGCAGCCGGTGGAAGAGTCCGGTGTAGGCGGGGTG
>JAYVZM010000060.1:0-6691 GCA_043783345.1 Verrucomicrobiota bacterium | reverse complement strand
ACGTCAGCCTGCCGGTGGCGAGGTCGAGCCGGTAGATCAGCACGCGGTCGAGCCCGAGGTCGGCGACCAGCGCAAAACGGTTGTCCGGCGAAATCGTGACCGAGTGCGGGTGCGGCTTGTCTTGGCGGGTCTTGTTCGGCCCGAGTGGGCCGGCATGGACGAGGAGCGACGCGCATTCGCCCAGGCGGCCGTCGGCAGCGAGCGGGAAGGAAGCGACGTAACCGGCGCCGTAGCTGACGGTGACGAGCATCCGGCCCGTGGCGTCGGTGGCGAGCATGGTGGTGCTGCCCCCGCCGCCGGTGCCGCGGCGGTTCAGCAGCGCGAGCCGGCCCGAGGCGGCATCAAAGGCGAAGGCGGCCACGCCGCCGCCGGTCTTGCCGCCGGGCTCCGGGCCTTCGCCGAGCGCGTAGAGCACGCGACCGTCGGGGCGCCCGGTGAGGAAGGTCGGATTGGGCGTCTCGGCGGCGAGCACGGGCGCACTCAGCGCGCCCGTGGCGGAATCGAGCCGCACGGCGTAGATGCCGCGGCTGGCGCCGTCCTTGGGGGTGTAGGTGCCGAGGAAAATCAGCTGGCTGGCGGCGGACAGGATCGTGGTCATGAGCAGGGTGGAAAGGAGCAGCAGCGGTTTCATGAGGCCAGCGCTTCCTTGAAATGGCGGCGGCACATCGCGACATAACGATCGTTGCCGCCGATTTCCACCTGCGCGCCCTCCTTCACGGCCCGGCCGCCCGGGCCGATGCGCAGGTTCATCGTGGCCTTGCGGCCGCAATGACAGATGGTTTTCAGCTCGATCAGATTGTCCGCCAGCGCGAGCAGCGCTGCGCTGCCAGGGAAAAGTTGCCCCTGGAAATCCGTGCGCAGCCCGTAGCAAAGCACGGGGATGCGGAGCTCATCGGCGATGTCGGTGAGTTGTTCCACCTGCCCCCGGGTGAGGAACTGCGCCTCGTCGACCAGCACGCACGCCACCGGCTGCGCGGCATGGGTGGACTTGACGTGCGTCAGGATGTTTTCGTCGGGCTGCAGCACCAGCGCCGGAGCCTCGAGCCCGATGCGGGACTTCACGCGGCCCACCCCGGCCCGGGTGTCGATCGCCGGAACAAAGACAAGCGTGCGCATGCCGCGTTCGTGGTAATTGTAGCTCGCCTGGAGCAGCACCGTTGATTTGCCCGCGTTCATCGCCGAGTAGTAGAAGTAGACTTTCGACATACGGCTGGGAACAAAGCGAACGGGGGCGGACTAGGCCAACAAAAAGTCCGGCGCCGACATTCGGGTGGTCATCCCGGCGATTCTGGCCTTATTAGGCACTTGATTGATGCAACGGACCGTCCACACCACGCGGCTATTCCTTGAGATTCTAGCGGTCGTCGCGCTGAGGGAGGTCGTGATCATGTTTCTGCTGCCGGTGCTGGCCGAGCGGTTGGACAACGAGGTGCCGCGGCGGGTGAACCAGCCGATTTACGGGCTCAAGGGAGCCCGCGGCATTTATGCGGCCAGCAAGTCGGTCGAACGGTTTGAGTTTCGCGCCTATGTTGAGTCACGCGATCTGCCCCGGGAGTTTCCCGGCGTGCTGGGGTTTGGCTTTATCGAACGGGTGATGCGGCGGGATCTGGATACTTTCATTGCCGCGGAACGGGCCGACCATGCGCCGGATTTCACCGTGAAGACCGGCGGCGATGCGCCGGATCTTTATGTAATCAAGTTCATCGACCCCCTTGAGTCGAACCGTGAGGCGCAGGGTTTCGACGTCGGCTTCGAGCCAATTCGCCGCTCGGCGGTTGAACGCGCCGTGCGCACGGGCGAACCGACGCTGACCGATCGCATCACTTTGGTGCAGGATCGGCTCAAGCGGCCCGGATTTCATTATCTGGTGGCAGTCTATCGCAATGGCAGCCATCCGACAACACCGGCGGAGCGCGAAGCCATGCTCGTGGGCCTGGTCTATGCGCCGATGGTGATCGATGAGATTTTCGCCAATATCATGAGCGGAGCCGACGGGATGCTGGACGTGGAGGTGTTTGAGGGGGACAAGCTCGACCGGGGGAATCTTCCGTTAGACACGAATAATTCGACGGATGCGGCGGACGATGCGGCAGGGACCTCATTCTTTGGCGGTCGAATGTTTCAGAAGGTCGCCGGTGAGACGGTTGGCACATGGGGCGGACGCGGTCCGCCGGCGAGCGGCGACCCTACATGACGGGGGCAACCAGCTTACTTGACCCGGATATCGATGACCTTGGGTTTTCCCTTGTCCGTGGTCTGGATCAGCATCTCGAAATCCTTGCTGCCCCGGCCGAAGCCGCTCGCCTGGTTGTTGATGTATTGGCGATAGGCGGTGCCGCTCACCCGGTAGCGTCCGGTCCAGCCGGGCACCGGCTCGGGGTCCTCCAGATAAAGGTCGGCGCTGGTCACGGCGCCGATATTGGAGCCGGGGTCGTCCTGGTATTTGAAATAAGTCCGGGCCTGGGCCTCGGCGACCCGGGCCACCTCCTCCAGCACGTTGTCGGTCCTGACCAGGGCGAGCTCGGCTGCTCTTACGTTCAGCATCCGGTTGTCGCTGCGCACGGCCGTGGCTTCCTCCTCCGCCTGCTTTTGCCTCCGCTCGGCAGCCTCCTTGGCCTGCTTCCGGTCCGCCGCTTCCTTCAGCTTCTCCGCTTCCTGGGCTTCCTTCGACAGGACCGGGGTGAGCTCCTTCAATTTGGCGCTGACTTCATCCGGCAAAAGTGACGTCTGCACGCTGATCAGCTCATTCTTGAGCCGCAGCGTCGCCATCCCGGTGGAAGTGTTGAAGCTCCGCACGGCGACGTCCGTGAGGATCGTCCCGTCCTTCAGGCGCAGCTCCTTGTAAGGCAGGTGCAGCACGACCACGATGGCCGATGCTTCAAGGGCCAGCAACCAGGCGCAGAGAGCGAGGATTCGGCGGATCATGCGGGCAAACTAGGGGGAATGTCCGGGTTTCGCAAGCGCGGGCCTTGTCTTGAAAATGGAACAAGGCGGGACGATCAGTCCCGCGAGGCAGCGACAGCGACATGACAACCCGCGGGACTGATCGTCCCGCCTTGTTGCTCCAAGGCAAATCACGGCGTGAACGCCTGCAGCGGCACGAGCCGCACGGGGCCGAGGAGGCCGGAGGGCTGCAGCGGCCACTCGGCGGCGTTGAAGGGCCGGTAGAAGATGTTCACGAAATTGATCTCGTGGAATTTCTTCCACTCCACCTTGCGCAGGTCGAGGTCGCGGATGCGGTTGGCCGGCAGGTTGGTCACCTCGAGGGCGAGGGTGTTTTTGCCGGACTGAAGGAACGAGCCGATCTTCGTCCGCATCGGCAGCGACCAGACCAGGTCCGTTTCCTTGCCGTTGACGAAGACCCGGGCCGTTTCGCGCACATCGCCGAGGTCGAGCAGCCAGTCGTCGGCCTTCACGCCGGCGGGCAGTTCGAATTCGATCTCATAGCGCGCGGTGCCGCCGAAGCGTTCCCACTCGCCGCCCTGAGCGGTCCACGAACCGAATCCGTGCTGGCTGAATGCCGGCGGGAGTTCCGGGCCGCCGCGCGTCGCCGTCACCTTCCAGTCGCCATCGAGCACGACTGGCGCGCCGGTGGGATGCATGTAGCGCATGGGACTGCCGGCCGGGTCGCGGGACGTGAAGGTTCGGATGAAAAAGGATTCGCCGGGAAGCTGCTGCAAGAAGACCTCCGCCACGCCGTCGCGCTGTCGGACCGCGGCCACGCCAGCATCGCTGCGACGCGGATTCAGCTGCACCGCGCTTTGCGCCGGACGACTGAGGGGCACCCAACCTTCGAGGGGCTCCGGGGTCTGGTTGGCGATGAAATAAACATAACCGTCATCAAGTTTGCGCCGGATGAAGCCGAATCCCATTGTGGCCATCAATTCGCGTTGCCGTGCAGTGGCCGAACTGAAGAGCATCTTGGCATCGTCAATCAAGGCTACACCCCCTCGACCAATATCGGCAATGCGCTTTATGCCGCCTTGGCCGACCTCCTTCCACTCCAAGCGAGCCAACTCGGCCTTCAATCCGGCGCGACGAGCCTCAAGGGCTCCGAATCCCGGAACGTCAGCGGGCAGGGCATCGACAAACATGATGGCGGCGCCCGCCGTGGCCAAGGCGAAAAGATGCTGCAACGTCTCGACGGACATATGATCTGTTTTGGGCACCAAGATGGCGCCATACCGGCCGCCGGGAGTCTTGAGAGTTTTGTTTTCGAACTGTGTTAGCGCAAGTTGTGCGTCGGAAATGAGGTCGTAGCTATAACCGCTCGCAGTCAATTGGCTCATCAGCTTGCCCGCGGGCGAGGCCTCGAGCCAGTTGGCGTGGACGGTGAGCTGGATCTGCTGGCCGTCGGGGTTGTGCCAGAGATCGTCGGCGGGCCAGTAGACGAGGAGGTCGTTGTCGGGCGAACCGGCCTGGAGGAGAGACTGGGCGCGGGCGATGTAGGCGTTGAGGCTGTCGCCAATGTCGCGCCAGAGGGGATTGCGGGTGTTGAATTGCGTCGACGCGTAGAACAGCCAGCCGGGCCACGGGGCGTCCTCGGGTGAATAGGAGTCGCCGTGGTAGAAAACATGATTGATGCCGGCGAGGAACAAGGCATCGAGCTCAGGCTTCATCTCGGAGGGCGATTCGTGGAAATGCTCGCGCAGCCAGGTGAACGTCTCGGACGAGGCGAGCGGCTTGCCCGTCACGTGCGCGGCCGACGAGGCGAAGCGGTGGATGATGGGCGGGTGGCCGGGCCGGCCGACCTCGGCGGCTTCGCGGCGGAAACCAGGAATGGGGAAGGGGATCGAGCCGAAGATTTCCGTCTCGGGAATGTCGGCCGCGGCGTAGAGATCGAGCAGGTTGCCCGGCGAGCCGTGGGCCTGGTTGCGGGCGGTCTGCTTTTGGGCATGCGCCCAGTCCACCCACGTGCGCACATAGTCGAGATGAAGCGCACCGAGGGTCGTGCGGTAGTCGGCCTTGATGCGGGCCACCGTATCGGAATCGCCCTTGCCGCTGAGCTCGGCGGCGTGCTCGCGGATATCGTAGCCGTGGAGCGCCAGGAATTTCTCCGGAACCTCCGTGGCCCAGTTGGCCTGATACTCGAAGGAATCATGGAACTGGCTGTTGATGGTGCCGGGGGGCAGCGCGGCGAGCGCCGACGTGAAGGGCGCGAGGTAGCGCGTCATGGCGGCGGTCGAGTAGGGGCTGAGCACGAAGCCCTCGCCGCCGGGGGCGGAGCGCTTCACCTTGAAGTTCGTGGGGACCGGCGCGATCTGGCCGTCCGGGCCGAAGGCGAGTTTCAGCTCCATGTCCTGCGGGCCGACCGACGGTCCGCCGAAGGGCCAGCCGGTGCCGGTCGCCATGTCCACGCCGAGGCCGAGGCGTCTGGCCTCCGCGCCGGCGTGCGCGAGCATCTCGAGATATTTGGGCGAGAGAAAAGGAATGAAGCGGTCCTCGTAACCCTTGGCGCCGTAGATGGGCGTGATCTCCACGCCGCCGAAATCGGCGGCGGCGATGGCCTCGAGCTCCCGGGTGAGATTGGGCTTGTCGACCGCGCTGCCGAACCACCACCAGCGGGTCCACGGCTTGTTTTCACGGGTGAGCTTGGGCCAGGCGAGGTCGGGGGAATCGGCGGCGCGCAGCGCGCCAAACAGGGAGGCACAGGCGAGGACGGCAACCAACACACGCGGGGTTTTCATGGGGGTTCGGCCAATATGTTCCCCGGTGGGGAGCCGGCAACGACGCAATGGGCGGACAGTAAGACGGGGGCGGAGGGTGGAGCGCGACCTCCGGGCGCGCTTCAGGATGTGTGCAGAAGAAACCCGCCCGGAGGTCGGGTTCCACCTCAAGCCGATTCACCCCCCGAGATAGGCGGCCTTGAGGTCGGGATTGGTGCGGAGCTCGGCCGACGGTCCCTGCATGACCACGTGGCCGGTCTCGAGCACGTAGGCCTGGTGCGAGATCTCGAGCGCGAGTTTGGCGTTCTGTTCGACGAGCAGGATGGTCGTGCCGTGGTCGCGGTTGATCTCCACGATTTTTTCAAAAATGGTCGAGATGAGTTTGGGCGCGATGCCGAGGGAGGGCTCGTCGAGCATCAGCAGCTTGGGCTCGCCCATGAGTGCGCGGCCGATCGCCAGCATCTGCTGCTCGCCGCCGGAGAGCGTGCCGGCGGCCTGGGCGAGCCGTTCCTGCAGCCGCGGGAAGATGCCGAAGACGTAATCGCGGTTCCGGGCGATGCGCGCCTTGTCCTTCAGCAGGTAGGCGCCCATCGCGAGGTTTTCGTCCACGGTGAGATTGGCGAACACCATGCGGCCTTCCGGCACGTGACCCAAGCCGCGGGCGACGATCTGGTGTGGCGGCAGACGGGTGGTGTCCTCGCCCTGGAATGCCACGCTCCCGCTCTTGGCGCGCAGCAGGCCGGAGAGCGCGCGCAGCGTCGTGGTCTTGCCCGCGCCGTTGGCCCCAATCAGCGTGACGATCCGGCCGGCCTCGATGGTGAACGACACGCCGCTCAGCGCGTTGATGGCGCCGTAGGAGACGAAGAGGTCTTTGACGGAGAGCATCAGGGGTTTTCGATTCTCGATTCTCGATTTTCGATTGGCTGGACAAAGCAAAGAGGGTCCCAACGCCGGTCAGGTGTGCCGGAAATCCAAAATCGAGAATCCAAAATCGGAAATTCCATCAGTGGTGCGCGAGGGAGTTC
>JAYVZM010000059.1:0-6692 GCA_043783345.1 Verrucomicrobiota bacterium | reverse complement strand
CATGCGCAGCGCGGCCAGAAACCCGCGGGACTGATAGTCCCGCCTCCAGTCAAGCCGAAGCAAGCTTCCGGCTATTGGACCCACAGGGAACAAAAATCGAGATGTCTTGCCGGGAATATCTACGGAAAGAATTTTAAACGCAGAGGCCGCAGAGATCGCAAAGGCAATGTGGAAACTCCGCGTCCTCTGTGTCCTCTGTGTTAAAATCTGCAAATCCCGGCGGTCGTAGACCGCCGCTACAGGCTACAGCAATAGCTTCACCCCTTCTTCTTCGCGATCCACGCGCGGACGTTTTCCTCGAGGATGTCCAGGGGCACCGCGCCGTCCTTCAGGACGAGGTCGTGGTATTCGCGGAGGTCAAACTTCGGGCCGAGTTCCTTTTTGGCCAGTTCGCGCAGCTCGAGAATCCTGAGCATGCCGATCTTGTAGGCCGTGGCCTGGCTGGGCCATACGATGTAGCGGTTGGTCTCGGTGAAGATGTCGCGCTCGGGGTTGGGCGTGTTGGCCCGGAAATAGTCCACCACCTGCTGGCGCGTCCAGTGTTTGGCGTGGATGCCGGTGTCGACGACGAGGCGGACGGCGCGCAACAGCTCGTCGTTGAGCCGTCCGAAATCCTGGTAGGGATCGGTGTAGAAGCCGAATTCCTTGGGGAAGTATTCGCAATAGAGCGCCCAGCCCTCCACGTAGGCGGTGTTGCCGCCATACATGCGGAACTTGGGAATGCCCTGCAGCTCCTGCGCGATGGCGATCTGCATGTGGTGGCCGGGGATCGCCTCGTGGTGCGCGAGGGTCTCCATCTCGAAGATCGGCACGCCGTGCATGTCGATCGTGTTGACGTAGTAGACGCCGGGCCGGGTGCCGTCGGCGGACGGTTCCTCGTAGAAGGCCCCGGCCGCGCCCTGCTCGCGGAACGGCTCGACCGGCTTCACGATCAGCGGCGCCTTGGGTTTGGTGATGAAGAACTCGTCGAGCCGCGCACGCATGTCGTCGATGATCTGCGTGGCGCGCTTCAGGTAGGCCGCCTTCCCCTCCGGCGTGGTGGGATAGTAGAATTGCGGGTCCTCCTTGATGAACTTGAAAAACGCCGGCAAATCGCCCTGGAAGCCGACCTTCGCCTTGATGGCTTCCATGTCGTGCTGGATGCGCGCCACCTCGCGCAGGCCGAGCTGGTGAATCTCGTCCGCCGTCAGCCGGGTCGTCGTCGTGCGGCGGAGGGCGAAGGCGTAATAATCGGACCCCTCGGCGAATTTCCACGCGCCGTCATCGTCCGTGGCGATCTTCTGCTGGGCCGCGAGCAGGGCGAGCAGCTTTTCATAGGCGGGTTTCACGGCCTCGGTCAGCGCCGCGCGGGCGTCGGCCCGCAGCGCCTCCTTGGTGGCGGTGTCGACTTCCTTCAGGGCGCCGACCTTGCCCTCGAAGTCCTCCCAGAGCGCGCTCTTCTTCGCCGACTGGTCGAACGGCTGGCCGCTGATGACCTCCTTCACCGAATCGATGACCAGCGGAAAGACGAAGCGCGGCGGGACGATGTTCTTCGCCTCGCGGATCCTGACGCCCTCGATCAGCTGGTCGAACAGCGGCCCCATGCCGCGCAGCCGCGCGATGTAGGCCCGGGCGTCGGCGACATTCTCCACCGGGTGATAGTTGATGAGGAACGCCGGCGCCTCCGAATGCAGGCCCGACATCTGGTTGAGCGGGTAGTTGTAATAGCGCCACTTCCAACCCTCGATGGCGCGCTCGGCGTCGTTGACGAACATCCGGTAGCTGACCCTGGCCTGGTCGTCGAGCGCCTCGAAGTTGACGGTGCGCTTCAGCTCGGCGAGGTGCTGGACGGTGAGAACGAAGTCCTCCAGCGCGTGCTGCTCGGAGAGGTCGTCCCACTTGTCGGTGTCCTTCTTGAGGCCAAGCCGGGCCATGAACTGCGGGCTGCGGGCGACGGCCTCGTCAAACACGCGGTCGAAGAAGGCGTTGGCCTTGGCGGACTCGGTCGGAGCAGGATCGGCGAGGATCGGGGCAGGCATGGCGGCGGCCAGTATCGTGAGCAATGCGACGCCGGGAAGAATTTGGCGGGGATTCATGTTGCGCGGAAATTGCCCCGGTTCGCCCGCGACGGCAAGCGCGGTGCGATGTAGGGCGGGATCGCTGATCCCGCCTCCATCGCGGCGGGTCAGCGACCCCGCCCTACAATTTCAGACCCCGTCGTGATTCACGCCCACCGCCGCCAGCCAGGCGTCGAGGACCGCCGTGTTGCCGAGCGTGTCGGCCCAGGTCATCGCCGGCACCTCGCGTTCACCGCGCGCGAGGGCCTCGGCCACCGCATCCGCTTCGTAAGCGTAAAGTCCCGCCGGGCACGGAAAGGTGAAAACTTCCGGTGTGCTGGCGCCGTGGCGGTGCAGGGAAAAGCTGTCGGTCCTGCCGTCCAGGCCTGGGAAGAAAGGGGTGGGCACGTCGATCCAGCCCTTGCTGCCATAAATCCGGGCCCAGATGTCCTGCACCACGGTCGAGCCGCAGGAGATTTCGGCGATCACCCCGCCGGGATACTTCACCACGGCGGCCGCATAGTCGTCCGTTTGCGTCAGCGGATGCAGCCGTCCGGTCGCGTGGAATTCGACCGGCTGAGCGAAGGGCTTGCCCTGGGCGGCCCCCGCGATCAGCCGCGAAAACGACACCGGGTAGCATCCCAGATCGAGGATCGCCCCGCCGCCGAGCGCGCGCTTGAAGATCCGGTGTTCGGGATCGAATTCCCGCAACACATTGAACGTGGCGCGGATCATCCGCAGTTCGCCGATGGCGCCGCTCCGCACGAGTTCGGCCAGCTTCGCCGTCTGCGGATGACAGCGATACATGTAGGCCTCCATCAGCAGCACTCCCTTTCCCCGCGCCGCGTCGACCACGCTCTGCGTGTCGGCGAGATTGAGGGTGAGCGGTTTTTCGCAGAGGACGTGCTTGCCCGCCGCGATGGCCTTGAGCGCCCATTCCTTGTGCCACGGGTGCGGCGTGCCGATGTAGACCGCCGCCACCTCGGGGTCGGCCAGCAGCGCGGTATAGCCGTCGTGCGCGCGGGCGCCCCCGAATTCCTCCGCGAATTTCCCGGCGTCCGCCAGCTGGCGCGCGCCCACCGCCGCGAGCCGGCCGGTGCGCGATTTCAGCAGGTCGGTGACGAATTTCCGGGCGATCCAGCCCGTGGTCATGATGCCCCAGTTGAGTTTGGTCGCCATGCGTGGAGTGAGTTTGGGGGTTGGGGACGGGAGAAAAATCAGTGCGCCCACTCGTTGCGGGCGTCATCGACCATCTGTTGGAGGACAGGAAAGCGGATTTCGCCGTAGTTGAAGGCGGCGCGCAGCTTGCCCTCGCGATAGATCCACGTCGTCGGAATCCAGGTGACCGGCAGACCGAGGAAGGTAGTCAGCCGGTCCTCCTCCAGCCGCGAGCGGTTGGGATGGTTGAACAAAACCAGATTGGGCTGCGTCCCCAGGCCGGCGGCGTCGAGCTGCGGCTGCGGCTTCTGTCCCTTGTGCCAGATGTTGATGAAGACGACCTTCACCCCGGGGTTGGCCGCCACGAACCTGGCCCAGCCTTCGGTGGGGCTCATCTCCGCCCGGCAATTCGGACACCAGGGCGCCCAGAAGTGCACGACCGTCACCTCCGGGCCCGCGATGATCGCCGCCACTTCCCTTTCGAGCGGGGCGTCCGCCGCGCGCAGCAGGGCCGCGGCCGCCAGGGCCAGCATCAGGGTCAGTGGCTTCATCCGGCGGACCATAGTCGAAGCGCGCGGCCGCGCCAGCGGTTTCTGACTGTCACGCCACAGAGGTCACCACGAAACCCGCCAAATGCACGAAAAGGAAAACCACCGGAGGAGACCCACGATTTTTTGAACTTTACCCTTTAGGGCCACTGTCACGGGCTGGAATCATCCCTGAACCTCCTCCTTTCGTGTGATTCGGGTCTTTCGTGGTTAAAATCCGGTTGAATTGTTCGGACTACGGCTGCGCCTCGTGCAGCTGCACGGGCTGGGATTTTTTGCGCAGCTTCAGGTTGAGCAGCTCGACCGCGAAGGAAAAGGCCATGGCGAAGTAGATGTAGCCCTTGTTGACGTGCTGGTGCGTGCCCTCCGCCACGAGCGTCACGCCGATGAGCAGCAGGAACGACAGCGCGAGCATCTTCAGGGTCGGGTGGTGGTGCACGAAGTCGCTGACCGCGCCGGCATACTTGAGCATGACCAGCAGGGCGAGCACGACCGCGGCGATCATGACGCCGAGATGGTTGGCCATGCCGACGGCCGTGATGACTGAATCGAACGAGAACACGAGGTCGAGCAGCAGGATTTGCACGATGATGGCGGCGAATTTCGGCGCCGCCTTGCCGGCGCGGGCGTGCTCGTCCTCCCCTTCGAGCTTCTCGTGGATCTCCCGCGTGCTTTTGAAGATCAGGAAGAGGCCGCCGCCGAGCAGGATCAGGTCGCGACCGGAAACGGCAAACTTGAACACCGCAAAGAGGGGATCGGTGAGCTTCACCATCCACGCCAGGCTGCACAGCAGCAGGACGCGCGTGATGAGCGCGAGCATCAGGCCGGTCTGGCGCGCCCGGGCCTGCTGGTCCGCCGGCAGTTTGCCGGAGAGGATCGAGATGAAGATGATGTTGTCGATGCCGAGAACGATCTCGAGCGCGGTCAGCGTGATGAGGCTGATCCAGATTTGCGGGTCGGTTATCCAGTCCATGATGGACCGCAGTGAGGCGAATCGGCCGGGCGCCGTCAATGTCCGGCCAGCTGGAAATCTGCGCTTGGTTTCCAACGACACACCCCGCCCTGCCGGACACCCCTCTCCAAAAGGGGATTTTCGTTCGCTCAGGTTTGGGTCCCCTCGGGAGAGGGGTGGCGCGCAGCGCCGGGGTGTGTCCGGCTGATGAACAAGACCACGCGGTCAGGGCGCGATACCCGCAAACGACAGCCCAAACCGGATCCAGAAGGGGATCGTGAACAGCGCCAGCGCCGTCGTGCCGAGGATGATCTGCACCGCGACCAGCGGCTGCCCGCCGTAAACCCGGGCGATGATGATCGAGATGACCGCGGAGGGCATCGCCGCCTGCACCACCAGCACGCGTTTCAATTCCACGGAGCACGGCAGCCAACGCGCGACCAGGAGAAACAGCCACGGCAACACCACCAGCCGCACCAGCCAGGCCGTCAGCGTCACGCGCGTGTCCACCAGTTGTTTCGGATCGTCGAGATGCGGCTGGATGCTCACGCCCGTCATGAGCAGCCCGAGCGGGATGGCGCACACGGCCAGCGCGTGCACCAGGCTCCAGGCCGCTGCCGGCACAAGGGTCACCGCCCCGGTCAGGTTGGCGATCAGGCCCACGACCAGCCCGATGATCGGCCCATTGACCAATCTGCGCCAGCCCCGCAGGGGCGACACGCCCGTCACCACGAGGATGCCCACCGTCCAGATGGCCCCTTCCACGCCGGCATTGTGGACCAGCAGCACGGCGCGGCTCTCCGGCCCGAACATCGCATCCATGATCGGAATCGGCAGGTAGCCGTAGTTGGTCAGGCCCACCGCGAGCGCGAAGGTCCTCAAACCGCGCCCGATGGTCAGCCCCAGCGCCCGGGCCACATACCAGCCGATGCCCATCGACAGCCCGGTGAGACCGAAACCCAGCAGCGGCGGCAGCAGCAGATTGCCCGGGGTGCGCAGCGCCGGGTTGCCGGCCACCGCCTCGAAGATCAGGCAGGGATAGGTCACGTTCACCACGACATTGAAGAGGCTGGCCTCGGCCTGCTCCGTGACCCAGTTGAAATGCCGCAGCCCCGTGCCGAGCGCGATCATCGCGAACACCGGCACGATCGCCACGAACAGTTCGAAATAGGACATCATGGGGCACCTTCCCCCATCGCCCGGCCGGCGAGGTGGCCGGTGGTCCAGGCATTCTGGAAATTGAAGCCGCCGGTGATGCCGTCGACGTCGATCACCTCGCCGGCAAAATGCAGCCCGGGCTGGAGACGGCTCTCCATCGTCTTGAAATCCACCTCGCTCAGCCGCACGCCACCGCAGGTCACGAATTCCTCCTTGAACATGCTCTTGCCCCTGACCGCGAACTTGCCCTCGCCGACCTGCGCCGCCAGCGCGCGCCACGCCGCGCCCGGCACCGCCGCCCATTGCGTTTCCGGCTTGAGCCCCGCCGCCCCGAGCAGCCTTTCCCACAGCCGCAGCGGCAGGCCGAGCGGGCACCAGGTGCCCAGCTGCTTTTTCGGGTTGGCCACCCGCGCTTTCTCCAGCTCGGCACGCAGCGTCTCCGGCTTGAACGCCGGCGCCCAGTTCACCCCGAGGGTGAACTTATAGTCGCGCCCGTGCAGTTCGCGCGCGCCCCACGCCGACAGCTTCAGGATGGCCGGCCCGCTCAGGCCCCAGTGCGTGATGAGCAGCGGCCCGCGCTCCTTCAGCGCCGTGCCCCGGACGGCGGTCACGGCCTCCCCGACCGACACTCCCGCCAGTTCCTTCAGCCGCGGATCATCAATGTGGAAAGTGAACAGCGACGGCACGGGTGGCTCGATCGTATGCCCGAATTGCCGCGCAATCTCGAAGCCTGCGTTGGTCTTGCTGCCGCCCGTCGCCAGCAGCAGCCGGTCGCACGGGACCGCCTCGCCGGTCGTAAGCGTGAGCCGGAATTGCGGAGGGCCGAACTCCGGCGAGGCC
>JAYVZM010000058.1:0-6709 GCA_043783345.1 Verrucomicrobiota bacterium | reverse complement strand
GAAAATCTCAATCCGTGGTCCACGCTACATTGAGAAGACCGGGAGTCGGGAATGCCGATCCGGGCTGGTCCTCTCCCACTGCAGCCATTCCCGGCCTGGAGCGCCGCTAGGCAGCGGCAACTCCGGCCATCAGCCTCATCAGCACCGCCTCGCTGAAATCCGCGCGGGCGACCTCGCCCGCGATCCGGCCTTCGCGCATCACGAGGATGCGCCGGCACAGGCCGATCAGCTCGGGCAGCTCGGACGACACCACGAGCAGCGCCTTGCCCTCGCAGGCGAGTTCGTCGAGCAACTGGTAGATCTCGGCCTTGGCGCCGACGTCCACGCCGCGCGTGGGTTCGTCGATGATCAGCACGTCGCAGGAGCGGGCGAGCCACTTGGCGAGGGCGATCTTCTGCTGGTTGCCGCCGCTGAGCCCGGCCGTGAGGGCGTCGAGCGAGGGTGTCTTCACCCGCAGGCGGCCGATGAAGCGCTGCGCGAGCGTCCGCTCGGAGTCGCGCCGCACCCAGCCGAGCCGGGAGAGGGAGGGCAATGCGGCGAGCACGATGTTCTCACGGCAGTTGAGCCCTAGCACCAGGCCCTGGCGCTTGCGATCCTCCGGCACCAGACCGAGGCCGGCGGCCAGCGCCGCGTCGATTGAGCCGAGCGGCAGATGCTTGCCGCCCACCGTGACCAGGCCCGTGGCTTCGGGATCGAGGCCGAAGATGGCCTGGGCCACTTCGCTCCGGCCGGCGCCGACGATGCCGGCGACGCCGACGATTTCGCCGGCCCGGACCTCGAGGCTGATGTCGCGAAACAGCCGGCCGGAGGAGAGTCCCTGCACCGCGAGCCGGCAGGGGCCGGGTTCGCGGGCGAGATGGGCCGGGTTCTGGATCAGCAGTTCGCGGCCGATCATCTGGGTGACGACGCGATGCGGGTTGGTGGCGGCCACGCTCTCGGTGATGACATGCCGGCCGTCGCGCAGCACGGTGATGTTGTCGCAGAGGGCGAAGAGTTCCTCGAGCCGGTGCGACACGTAGATGAGGGTGATGCCGCGGGCCTTGAGCTCGCGCACGAGCCGGAAGAGTTCGTTTGTCTCGGCGGCGGAGAGCGAACTCGTGGGTTCGTCCATCACAAGGACCTTGGCGCCGGTGCCGACGGCGGCGGCGATTTGCACGAGCTGCTCGCGGCCAGTGGAGAGGGTGCCGATGATGGCGTCGGGGTCGATGTCGGCGCCGATGGTGGCGAGCATCGCGGCCGCGCGGGCGCGCAGCTCGGCGCGGTTGACGAAGCCGGCGCGCCGCGGCAGGTCGCCGAGGCAGAGGTTTTCCGCTACGCTGAGGTTGGGGCAGAACGCGAGTTCCTGGTGCACCATGGCGATGCCGAGCTCGCGCGCGGCCAGCGGACTGGCCGGGTGAATGACGCGACCGTCGAGCCGGATCTCGCCGCCATCGGCGGGGTGCACGCCGGCGAGGATCTTGCCGAGCGTGCTTTTGCCCGCGCCGTTCTCGCCGATCAGGGCGTGGCAGGTGCCGCGCTCGACGGCGAAGCTCACCCCGTCGAGCGCGAGCACGCCGGGGAAGCGCTTGGTGATGCCGTGGAATTCGAGGAAGGGCATTTAGTAGGGCCGGTCTCTGACCGGCTCATTCCAAAGGCCGGTCAAAGACCGGCCCTACTCTTCAATTCGGCAGCCACTTGGCCCAGTTTTTGGCGTAAGCGTCCACGTTCTCTTTGGTGACGGGGACCAGGGCGCTGACCTCCTTCACCGCAGGCGGATTTTGTTTGTCGACGATCTTCGCAATGAGGAGCTCGACGGTGCGGTGACCCCACTCGTAGCACTGCTGGCCGAGAAGCACGGGCACGTGGCCGCTGCGGATGTAGGCGAGCTGGGCGGGGAGGGCGTCGACGGAAACGCATTGCACGGTGCCGGGCTGCCACTTGAGGGCGTTCTCGGTGAACAGCGGCCAGCCGCCGATGAAGGCCCAGCCGGTGATGTCGGGATTGGCCTGCATGACCTGCTCGATCCGGGCGGCGGCGTCCTGCGGCGTCTCCTTGTGGTAGTAGACATCGCGAATGGTGATGCCGGGGAACTTCGCGGCCACTTCCTTCACGCCCTGCACGCGCCGCTGGAGGTTCGGGGCGTTCGGGTTGCCGGCCAGGACGGCGATGACGCCTTTGCCGTGCATCACCTTGGCGAGCTCGGTCATGGTCTGCTTGCCGCACTCGATGTCGTCGACCCCGTAGGTGACGAAGCGCTTGGAAGCAGGGGCGTCGGAGTCGAAGGTCGCGACCGGCACGCCGTTGTCGACCGCGCGGTTGATCGCGTCGGTCAGCTTGTTGGCGTCGGAGCAACTTACCGAGATGCCCTCGGCGCCCGCGAGGACAAGCTGCTCGATGGCCTCGGCCTGTTTCTGGGCATCCTCCTCGTTGGGTGTGCGCCAGTCGATCTTGATGCTCAGGCCGCGCTGGGCGCCGATTTCCTTCGCGGCGTCGATGGCGCCGACGCGCGCGGCCTGGAAGACGGGGTTGCCCTGGGATTTGGCGACGAGGCCGAGGGTGATGGTGCGTGGCGCGGCGGTCGCGAGCACGGAGCCGGCAAGGCCGGCGGCGAGGAGCAGGAGTAGTTTTTTCATGATATTGAGGAAGCGGGGTGTGGTTTGCCACGAATTGCCGGAGGGAGAATAGAGTCAACCGCGAAGGGCGCGAAGAATCGCGAAGCGGGAAAGCAACTGAGGTTTGGTCTTTTGAGTTCGAGCACTTCGCGTGAATTCGCGTTCTTCGCGGTTAAAATCCGATGGTTGGCCTCAACCGGCCCTGGCCGTCAGCCGGCGCTTGGCGAGCCAGGTGTTGAAGTTGTCGAGAACGACGGCGGCGATGACGACCGAGCCGATAATGATCTGGCTGTAATTCTGGTCGATGCCGAGGATGACGATACCGCTGCTGATCATCTGGATGATCAGGGCCCCGAGCACGACGCCGAGGGCCGAGCCGCGGCCGCCGGTGAGGCTGGCGCCGCCGACCACGGCGGCGGCGATGACGCTGAGCTCATAACCCTGGCCGTCACCCGAGGTGGCCGCGCCGTAGTAGCCGATGGAAAGCATCGCCGCGATGCCGGCGGCAAGACCGGAAAGGAGGTAGACGCCGAGCTTGACCCGCTCGACGCGGATGCCGCTGAAGCGGGCGGCGAGCTCGTTGCCGCCGATGGCATAGACCCGCCGGCCGGCCGCGAGGCGCGAGAGAAAAACCCAGCCCGCGACGAGCACGGCCAGCATCACTAGCAAAGGGACAAAGCTGAGCCCGTCGCCGATTTCCTGCCGGATCAACCCGCGGAAATCGGGCGGGAATCCGCCGACCGACTGTCCCTTGGTGATCACAAAGGCGATGCCCCGCAGGATCGCCATGGCTCCGAGCGTGATGATGAACGGATGCACGCGGAGCGCGACGATCAAGCCGCCATTGGCGAGTCCGCAGAGCGCGGCGGTGCCGACGCAGGCCGCGACGCCCAGCAGCACGCCCAGCCAGGGCGCCGTCGCCGCGCCGGCCCCGTCCGGCCCGTAGCGGTGCAGCACGAGGGCGCCGACCACGGAGGCGAGGGCATAGATCGAGCCGACGGAAAGATCGATGCCGCCCGCGATGATCACGACCGCCATGCCCACGGCCATGATGGCGATGAAACTGGTGTCCTTCGCGAGCTGGGCGAGATTCTGAACATTGAGAAATTTGTTCTTCTCGACGAAGGCCGGCACGCGTTCGCCGTCGGCGCCGACGGTGAAGACGCGCTGGCGGCTGCCGTCGGCGGCGCGTTCAAATTGCGGGATCCGCACCGTGCCGCTGAAGAGGGTGAGCAGGAGGCCCAGCCCGACGATGACGAGCAGGAGTCCGCTTTCTTGGAACCGCAGGAGGGAGCGCAGGGGCGAGGGCATGGGGTGGTTCAGGACGAGGGCAGCCGGCCCAAGACTGCACCGGGCAACGGCAGGTTGGTCAACCTTTACCCTTCAGAATTTGGAACAGGCCGGGCTTATGTCCCGGGCACAAGATGGGCTGTCCGGCGGGGAGCCCGGCCTGGTGGGGTCCACGTGCCGCCGCCGTCCCCGATGACCTCGCGCTTTAGGTAAATCTCGGAAAAATTTGCGCCGTCTTAAATTTGGCCCGGATCCGGTCGATAGTCCATGGAACCACTCAAAATGGTCAGGGTGTGTCCGACTCTCCCCTTCGGCGCGATGACGGCGTGGAAGCCGTTAAACCCAGATTCTGCCTGCCCGCGTTCGGTCGACGCGGTCGTTGCGTCAGCCCGCGGTCGAGGCCCCGGGGCCGGGCGGGTGTGCGCGCAGATTGGTTCACCTCCTCCCGGCGCGATCATCCCCCGCTTGAGGAGATTTTCCGGAAAGATTAACCGGCCTTAAGCGTGGCCTCCATCCGACCGATAGTTAGGGAGGCCACATCCCGTGGCCAGAGTGCGTCCGACTCTTCCCTTCGGCGAGCTGGCGGCAAGGAAGCCGACACTTTTGGTATCAAGGAATGATTCATGTCAGTTGTCATCAACAGTAACTATGCGGCGACGACCGCGGCCAACAACCTGGCCGCGTCGAGCAGCTATTTGCAGCGCAGCCTGAACCGGCTGTCCAGCGGCGCCAAGATCGTGAATCCGGCCGACGACGCCGGTGGCATGGCCGTATCGATGAAACTGTCCGCCGCCGCCCGGCGGCAGGGGGCCGTCAGCACCAATCTCGCCAACGAGGTTTCCTTCCTGCAAACTCAAGATGGCGTGCTCGCGGCGACGAGCAAAATCCTCAGCCGGATGAGCGAACTGAAGGTGATGTATGGCGACATCACCAAGAGCGCGTCGGACCGGTTGAACTATCAGACTGAGTTTTTCACCCTCCAGAACCAGATCATCGCCAATAGCACCGAGAAATTCAACGGCGTGAATCTGTTCGGCACCGACAGTCAGACCGTCGGCACCACGGAGGACGGCACCCGCTCGATGGACATCGCGGGCACGAACCTGCTGGCCCTGGCCGCTTTCCCCTCCTACATCGAGCACTTCGCCAATCTCGATGCCTTTGGCCAGTTATATCCCAACGCGGGCACGATCTCCGGCGGAGTCTTGAGCATGGACGCGAGCGGAGCGAATCCGGTCGGTATCATCACCGTCTCATCCTACACGGGACCGCTTGAGATCAACATGCAGGTGCGATTGATCGCGCCCGATTTCCAGGTTCGCTACGGGCTGTTCGCCGTCACCAACACGGTTCCCGCCGACTCGAACTGGCACGACCTGAAAATCATCATCGACGGATCGGGCAACGCCAGCAGCCACTTGGACGGCTCGTCGTCGAACGCTGAATTCAATGCCAGTGTGCCCATCGCCTTCCAGCAGATTGACCTTTCCAGCTCCACGGGAAACACGCAGGTCAGGAACTTCTCCATCGAGAGCACGGGCGCCTTGGGCAACGTCTCGGCGGTGGCCGGCGCCATCGGTCTCGACCTTGTTCCCCTGCGGTCAATCGAGGCCGCCATCGAGGAGGTCGCCACCCATCGCGCCCAGAACGGCGCCAACCAGAGCCGGCTCGGCTTCGCGTCGGAGTTGCTGACTGTGAACAAGGCCAATCTGGAAGCCGCCAACAGTCGCATCACCGACGTCGACGTCGCCCAGGAATCCACCTCCCTCGCGCGCTACAATATTCTGGTGCAGGCCGGCGCCTCCATGCTGGCCCAGGCCAACCAGTCGGCCCAAAGCGCGCTCCGGCTGATCAGCTAGACCCGGTCTCCAGCGCCGCTGGCGGGGTGCCTGAGGGTGCTGTGCAGGAGCCCTCGGGCGGCGCCAGTTGGCGACCAGTGCATCGACCTGGTGGTCGCTCTCGATAGGAAAAACGCGCTCGCGACGGTCACTGCGCTGAGCGGCATGGGTTACAGGCCGACCGCCCCGGTGACGGCTCTCCAATTTGCCGAAGCCGACGTCCGTCAAAAATGGATCCAGGAGAAGGGCATGTTGATGTTCCCGATGGGCTCGCGTATTCTTACCAAGAACTCCACGAAGCCATCACGTTTGCAATCTGCCGCCTATTAATGGAAAATTCTAGCGAGGGTTCGAGCGAAGACCGCTCCCCACCAAAGCCACAAGCATAGGGACGGCTGGTATTATTTCTTCTGCCCGTAATACGCCCCGGGGCCGTGCTTGCGCTTGAAATGCTTGTTGAGCAGCTCCGGTTCGATGGGCGCGAGAGCGGGGGCGAGTTGCAGCGACATCAGGGCCATGTGCGCGCAGCACTCGGCGGCGACGGCGACCTCGACGGCCTTGGCGACGGTCGCGCCCCAGGTGAACGGAGCGTGGCGGTTGACCAGCACGGCCGGACAGTCGAGCGGTTCGAGGCCGGCGAAACGTTCGAGGATGACGTTGCCGGTCTCCCACTCGTAGGCGCCAGCGCCGATTTCCTTCGCGGTCATTTTCCGGGTGACCGGAATCTCGCCGTAAAAATAGTCGGCGTGCGTCGTGCCGAGGATCGGCACGGGCCGGCCGGCCTGGGCGAAGGCCGTGGCGTGCGAGCTGTGCGTGTGGACGATGCCGCCGACTGCCTTGAACGCGAGGTAGAGCCGGCGATGCGTCGGCGTGTCGGAGGAGGGATTGAGTTTTCCCTCGATCTTTTTGCCTTCGAGATCGACGAGCACCATGTCGCTCGGTTTGAGCACGGCGTAGTCCACGCCGCTCGGCTTGATGGCGAAGATGCCC
>JAYVZM010000057.1:0-6726 GCA_043783345.1 Verrucomicrobiota bacterium | reverse complement strand
TCCAGCAGGGTGCTCAAACCGGCGACATGAGCACGGTGGCCGGGCGCGTCCTGCGCATCGACTTCCTGACCACCGGCGCGGGCAGCCCCACGCCCTCGCACAATCTCTATTCCAACGCCACGCGTTGGGTGACAGCGCAAAACCCGACCGACTCACCGGCTGACATCGCCACCAAGGTTGAAGCGCTGACTAAGTTCAGCGCCGCCGACAAGGCCTATTATACCAATGCGTCGCCGCCGATCGCTGCCAATTCGGATATCCGTTCCGTCGGCACGGAGATCGAGGTCAACATCAATCCGGATAATGGTAAATACTGGACCATCAGCGGTTCGGTCACGGACACCAAGTCGATCAACCAGAATATCTCCAGCGCCCTCGTCAATTGGATCAATCAACGCCTGCCGATCTGGACGACGCTGCAGGATCCGACCATCAGTGACGCCAGCGCGGCCACGGAAGGCAACCCGGGCAAGCTTTGGTGGAAGCACCGTTACACCCAATCTGGAACAGAACCCCTGCCCGGCACCGCCGCAACCTTCACCGCCACGGCTGCGACGCCGGAGGAAAACTACCAGGCGTTCGTGAAGGCGCCCTTTGCGATCATGCAGGCGCAGGAAGGGAAGAACAACCCGCAGGTCCGCCGCTATAACTTCCGCGCGAGCACCAGCTACAAGCTCGCGGGCATCACCGACAACAAGTGGCTCAAGCGCACGACCGTCGGCGGCGCCCTCCGCTGGGAGGACAAGGCCGCCATCGGCTACATGGGCGTCCAGTCCCTGCCGGATATCATCACCGACCTGGATCCGAACCGCCCGATCTACGACAAGTCCCACTACTACGTGGACCTGTTCGTCAGCTACAAGACCAAGCTCTGGCGCGACAAGGTCGGCGCGACGTTCAAGTTCAATGTCCGGAACCTCGGCGAAGGCGGCCGGCTGCAACCCGTCGGCGCGTTCCCCGATGGCACGATCCACACGTTCCGCATTGTCGACCCGCAGCAGTTCTTCCTGACGGCCTCGTTCGAACTCTAACCGCCCCGCCCCTTTTTGGTCACTTCATCGCCGCCAGCCGCAAGGCTGGCGGCGATTTTCTTTTCCACCCCGGAGCGTAGGGCGCAAAGTTCCCGCCGCTTCACGCAACGATTATTGTCGCCGCTTTCCGCCGGCGCTTTCTAATTCTCCCGCATGTCCCGCCGCCCCGCCCCGACGCCGCCCGCCCCGGCCGGAGGCTGGCCGGCCGGCTGGTGCTGCGCTCTGGTCTTCCTGCTCGCCCTCCTCGCCTACCTGCCCGCGCTGTCGGGCGGGCTCCTCTGGGATGACGCTGGCCATGTCACCCGGGCGGATTTGCGCTCGTGGGAGGGCTTGTTCCGCATCTGGTTCGAATTCGGTGCCACCCAGCAATACTACCCGGTGCTGCACTCGGCCTTCTGGCTGGAACACCAGTTGTGGGGCGATGCCACGCTCGGCTACCACTTGCTCAATGTCCTGCTGCACGCCACCGCCGCCTGCCTCTTCGGCACCCTGCTGCGCCGCCTCCTCGATGGTGCAACCAGCCCCCCGGGCAAGCCCGGGGCACTAGCCTCCGGAACGGCGGCCGCAGGCCAGGAGCGGAGGCGCTATGCCGGGGTCGAATGGCTCGCCGCGCTGCTGTTTGCGCTGCATCCGGTATGCGTCGAATCCGTCGCTTGGATATCCGAGCAGAAAAACACGCTTTCGCTGGTCCTTTATCTTTGCGCGGCCCTCGCCTACGTCCGTTTCGACGGACAGCGCCGGCCGGCCGGCTATGCGCTCGCCACGGGCCTGTTCCTCATCGCCCTGCTGACCAAGACCGTCACGGCCTCGCTGCCGGCGGCCCTGCTGGTGGTGTTCTGGTGGCAGCGCGGCCGGCTCGACTGGCGGCGCGACGCGCTGCCGCTGCTGCCTTGGTTTGCTTTGGGCGCGGGCTCCGGCCTGGTCACGGCGTATTTCGAGCGGGTGCTCATCGGCGCCCAAGGCGCGGATTTCACCCTGAGCGCGGTGCAGCGCTGCCTGCTGGCGGGCCGGGTGTTCTGGTTTTATCTCGGCAAGCTGGCTTGGCCGGCCGAGTTGATCTTCATCTATCCCCGCTGGACTGTCGATGCCGCCCAGTTTTGGCAATGGCTGTTCCTGCTCGGCGCGATCGCCCTGCTCGGCGCACTCGTCTGGTGGCGGCGGCGCTCCCGGGCTCCGCTGGCGGCCGCTCTCCTTTTTGCCGGCACCCTTTTCCCCGTCCTCGGATTCATCAACGTCTACCCCTTTGTCTTTTCCTATGTGGCGGACCATTTCCAATATCTGGCCAGCCTCTCCGTCTTCGCGCTGGCGGCGGCCGGTCTCCAGCAAATCCTGTCGCGGGCGCCGATGGTGGCGCGCTACGCCGCCATCAGCGCCCTGCTGGCGACACTGGGAGCCCTGACTTGGGCGCAATGCGGAATTTATCGGGATCCGGTCACGCTCTACGAGACCACCCTGCGGCGGAATCCCGCGTGCTGGATGGCCCACAACAACCTCGCCAACATCCTGACATTGGCGGGCAAGCCCGAGGAGGCCATCCCCCACCTTGAGGCGGCGATCAAGCTCAACCCGGGCAGGGCCCCCGCCTACAACAATCTCGGCGACAGCCTGACGCGCGTTGGCCGGGCGGCGGAAGCAATTTCCCCCTTGGAAAAAGCCCTCTACTTGCAGCCGGCCTACGCGACGGCGCACAGCAATCTCGGCAACGCATTGTTGGAGCTCAACCGGCTGGACGAGGCCATGGCCCACTATGAACAGGCCATCCGCCTTGACCCCAAATATGCCAACGCGGAATGCAACCTCGGTATCGCCCTGGCCCAGACCGGACGCACGGCGGAGGCCATCCCCCATTTCGAACGGTCGGTGCGGATCGATCCCACCTACGCCGATGCGGAGCTGAACTGGGCGATCGCCCTGATGCTCACCAACCGTTTTCCCGCGGCCGTGCCCCATTTCGAGCGCGCCGTCGAACTCCGCCCGGATTCGGTCGACTATCGCTCAACCTATGGCCGCGCCTTGGTGCGGGCCGGCCGGCTGGAAGCGGCCCTCACCCAATTCGAAGGCATCCTCCAGTTCGATGCAAACAATGCGGCTGCGCACCTTGAACTCGCCCATATCCTGCGCCAGCTCGGGCGCCTGAATGAGACGGTGGTCCACCTCCGGGAAGTCGAACGGTTGAACCCCGGCCTGCTGCGGGGGAAATAACCGCAGGGGCGTCCCTGGTGGACGCTCGCGGGCGGTGACAAGCACCGCCCTACGGTAGCCGCCAGTATTATCGCACTGCTTCCTTGGTCCACTGCCCGTTCACCATCCGAAGCAGACCGAGCGGATTGGCGTTCTGCAGTTCGGGCGGCAGGGAGGCGTCGGCGCAGTTCTGGTAGCAGACGGGGCGGACGAAGCGATACAGCGCACGGGTGCCGACCGACGTGCTGCGTCCGTCGCTCGTTGCGGGAAACGGCCCGCCATGCACCATGGCATGGCTGACCTCCACCCCGGTGGGATAGCCGTTGAAAAGAATCCGGCCCGCCCGCCGGGCCAGCAGGGGCACCAGGTCATCTATCTTCTCGCCCGGCTCGGAGTGGATGGTTGACGTGAGCTGGCCCTCGCCGGCCGCCGCCACCGCGAGCATCTCCGCGCGGTCCCGGCAATAAATCACCAGGGCGCTCGGGCCGAAGATTTCCTCGGCGAGGCCGGGGTTCTCTAGAAAATTGGCCGCCTCGGTGCCAAAGAGCGTGGCCGAGGCCGTGCCCGCCGCACCGGGGGCCGCGCGACCGACCACCCGCACCCCGGCCTGCTGCGCGCGTTCGCTCACCCCGTGCTGGTAGGCCTGGCAGATGCCCTTGGTCAGCATGGTGGCCGGCGGCGTAGCCGCCAGTTTGGCGCCCAGCGCCGCAACCAAGGCGTCGGTTTCCGCCCCCGCCTGCACCACGAGCAGGCCGGGGTTCGTGCAAAACTGGCCGACGCCGAGCGTGATCGAGGCCTGAAAGCCGTCCACCAACGCCGCGCTGCGGGCCTTGATGGCGCCGGGCAGGACAAAGACCGGGTTCACGCTGCTCATCTCGGCATAGACCGGGATGGGCTGCGGCCGGGCCGCCGCGATGCTCATCAGCGTGCAGCCGGCCTTGCGCGACCCGGTGAACCCGACGGCTTGCACGGCCGGGTGCCGCACGAGCGCCTGGCCGATTTCACCACCGGCACCGAAAACCAGCGAGAAGGTGCCTTCGGGCAGTCCGCATTCGCGGACGGCCTCGACCACGAACCGGCCGACCAGCTCGGCCGTGCCGAGGTGCCCGGAGTGGGCCTTGACGATCACCGGACAGCCGGTCGCGAGGGCCGACGCCGTGTCGCCGCCCGCCACCGAAAAGGCATAGGGAAAATTGCTCGCCCCGAAAACCACCACCGGCCCGAGCGGGCACAGGCACGAGCGATGGTCGGGCTTGGGCAGGGGCTTGCGATCGGGCTGGGCCGTCTCGATGCGAGCGTCGGCCCAGTCGCCCTTTTCCGCCACGTCGGCGAAAAGCCGGAGCTGGCCGACGGTGCGGCCGATTTCCGACTGGCAGCGCGCCAACGGAAGCGCCGTTTCCAGCGTGCCGCGGGCGGCCAGTTCGGCCACGTTGCTTTCGAGTTTCTGGGCCACGGCGCGCAGGAGCTTCGCCCGGACGGCGCCCGGCGTCTGGGCCAGCACCGGGGCGGCAGCGGCGGCCAGCCGGGCGGCCCGGTCCACCTCCGCCGCGCTGGCGGAATGAAAGACCGGCGCGAGGGTTTCCCCGGTGGTCGCGTTGAACGCCTGCAGCTTTGCCCCGCCGGCCGCGCCGGTGCCGAATCCGATCAGTGAGATGCCGTGCAATTCCATCTGCTCACCCTACGGAAATTGCGGCGGAGTCAAAGTCCCAATTGTTCCCGCGACCACTGCCCGTTCACCAGGCGGCGCAGACCGAGGGGATTCGCGTTCTGCAGCTCGGGCGGCAGCAATTCGTCGGAAAATCCCTGATAACACACAAGTCGAGCCCAGCGGTTGATGGCCCGGGTGCCGACCGACGTGCTCCGGCCGCCGTCGCTGGTCGCCGGGTAGGGCCCGCCGTGCACGATGGCCTGACTGACCTCGATCCCGGTGGGATAGCCGTTGAGAATCACGCGACCGGCCCTGGTCGCCAGCACGTCGACGAGATCGGCCTGTTCCTTCGCCTCGGTTGCGCCAGCGTGCAGCGTGGCCGTCAGGCTGCCCTCCAGTTGTCGGGCCACGGCCAGCATCTCGACCTTGTCCTTGCACCATACGACGAGCGAGCTCGGACCAAAAATCTCCTCGGACAGTCCACGATTGCTGAAAAAATCCAACGCGCTGGTCTCGAACCAGACGGGTGCGGCCCCGCAGGCAGTCTCGGCCTTGCCTTGGACAATGACCTTCACGCCCGGTTGCTGCGCCCGCACGGCAGTGTTGCCGGCAAAGTTCTTTTTGATCCCGGCTGTCAGCATCGCGCCTTCCGGCGTGGCGGCCAGCCTGGCCGCCAGGTCCGAGATGAATTGCTCCGCCACCGGTGAGCGCTGCAACACGATCAAGCCCGGATTCGTGCAGAATTGGCCGACGCCCAGGGTGGCCGAGGCGTGCAATCCCTCCGCGAGGGCCGCCGCCCGCTCCACGAGCGCCCCGGGCAGGATGAACACCGGGTTGATGCTGCCCATCTCGGCGTAAACCGGAATCGGCTCGGGCCGCGCAGCGGCCAGATCGGCCAGTGTCCGGCCGCCCTTGAGCGAACCGGTGAAGCCGACCGCCTTGACCAGCGGATGCTGCACGAGCGCCTGGCCAACTTCGAAACCGGCATCGAACAACAGCGAGAACGTGCCTTCGGGCAGCCCGCAGTCCCGGACGGCGTGGAGGATGAGCCGGCCCACCAGTTCGCTGGTCCCCGCGTGAGCCGGGTGGGCCTTGACGATGACCGGGCAGCCCGCGGCAAAGGCCGACGCCGTGTCCCCGCCCGCCACCGAATAGGCGAAGGGAAAGTTGCTCGAACCGAACACCACCACCGGGCCGATCGCGCGGAACAGCGACCGATGATCCGGTTTGGGCTGCGGCTTCCGGTCGGGTTGCGCGGTCTCGATCCGTGCATCGAGCCAGTCGCCGCGCTCGGCGGTCTCGCCATAGAGCCGCAACTGACCCGCGGTGCGGACCACCTCGCCCTTCAGCCGCGCCTCGGGCAACGCCGTTTCCTGCATCGCGCGGGCCACCAGGTCCGCCGACTTGGCCTCGAGGTTGGCGGCAATGGCCATGAGGAATCTGTTGCGCTGCGCCCCGGACAATTTCGCCCAGGCCGGCGCGGCATCGGCCGCCAGCTGCACCGCCCGGTCGACATCCTTTCCCGTCGCCGAGGAGAAGGAGGGCTCGAGCGGCGAATTGCGCGCCGGATCGAACGCCTTGAAGGCCGGACCGCCGGGTCCGCTGGAACCAAAACCGATGAGTGAGCCGCCGTCAGGTTTCATGACTGTGGCAGGCAAAGGGAAGTTTGGGCGTAATATTCATGAAGCTCAATCGGTCAAATCCAGGGAAAGCGACCGCCCCGCCTTCGCCGAGCGGGTCGCGGCCGGTATGGGTATCGAGAACTTTGAGGCGATGGGAAGCGACCATGAATGCGGGAGCCACAGAATCGCCCGCCTTCTCCTCTGTGAAAAGGAAAAAGCCGCACACACGAAGGCAGACTTAAAG
>JAYVZM010000056.1:0-6733 GCA_043783345.1 Verrucomicrobiota bacterium | reverse complement strand
CCGGCCGGTCACGCGGCCCCCCAACTGCGCGAACCCACCGGGCAGCAGCACGAGGCGCTGCAAAAATCCCTGCCACGGTTCCACCTCGAGCGAAAACTCCGTCAGCTTGAAGCCCACTTCGCTGGTGGCCGGGTCGGCGGTCACCTCCCCTTTCAAAACCAGTCCCTCGCCGCCGGCCTGCAGCTGGCCGGCCCAGAGCTTCGCGCCCGAGCGGCGCACGCCGACCTGCACCTGGATGGGTTGGTCCGCCATCCCGGCGGCCTGCACGAGCAGCTGCCCGTCCACGATGATTTCCCGCACCGGCAGGTTCAGCGGGTGGACCTTGGTGTCGCCGTTCTTGTAGGACGCCCACGACCACGGGTTCGTATCGGAGCCATCGATGTTCACCGGCACGCGGCCGCCGGCGATGCGCACGGTCCCGAGCGACGGTGTCCACCAATGCCCCCGCTCGAGCCGCACACTGCCCGCGGCGTAGGCCTGGGTGCGCACGCGGAAGTCCAGGTCGTGCAGCTCCACCCGCCAGGGCGAGACGTGCGCCACCTCGAATCGGATCTCGTCGGCGCCGACGAGTTCCAGCAGCGCGCGGACGCCCATCCGCACCAGCGGCACCCGCGCGAAAAAACCCGCCGCAAGCAGGAGCGCGAGCAACGCAGCGGCTCGAGTGAGCCCTCGGCGCTTTTCTGACGAAATGGTCATGTTTGTGAAAAAACTGGGCATCACCGCGGGCCCCACACTAGCGTGGCGCCGGATCCATTTCTACAACCCGACCCACGCATCGCCATGAAAAAGTTGTTCCTGCTGTTGACCCTCGCCGCCGCCCCGCTGGCCCTCGCCTCCGCCAGCAGCCCGTCACCGCCGCCTTCCGAGGGAAACGGCGGGGGCGGCAACGAACCCCGGCCGAGCCCCAAGGCGGCGCCGGAACTCTCGTTCTACAATGATGGCACGATGCTGCTGTTCCAAAAAAACTGGGCGCCAGCCCGGCAGCAGCTCGAGGCCGCCGTGGCCATCAACCCCGCAATGGCCGAAGCCCACAACAACCTCGCCTACGTTCTCCGCAAGCAGGGCGCGGCCAACAACGCCGCGTCGCTCGAACACTACAACCGCGCCATCGAGCTCAAGCCCAAGATGGCCGAGGCCTACATGTATCGCGGCGCCCTCCACGCCCTCTCGGGCAAGGCCGGCCTCGCCCAGGCCGACTACGACACACTCGTGAAGCTGAAGTCCAAGCTCGCGCCGCACCTGAAGAAGATCATGGAGACCGGCCAGGAGGAGGAGCCCGAGCAGTTCTACGGCGTGGCGAAGAAAAAGAAGTAGGCGCATGGGACGATCCGTCCTGGGCCTTCCACGCACGGCGCTGGGCGCCGTGCTGCTGTGGCTCTGCCTCGTTCCAGCCGCGCCGGCCGCCACCCGCAGAGTGCCGGCCCGGCTGCGCGAGTTCTCCGGCCGGGTCATCAAGGTCAGGGACGGCGACTCGCTCGCGGTGCAGAAGGACGGCGAAATCCACGAGGTGCGGCTGGCCCGCCTCGACGCTCCCGAGCTGCGCCAGCCGCGCGGCGAGGAGGCCAGGGATTTCACCCGCCGGAAGATCGAGGGCCACACGGTCATCGTGCGGTCCAAGACCATTGACCAATACGGTCGGTTTGTCGGCGACGTCACCTATGCGGGCGGGCGCTCGCTCAACGAGGACCTCGTCGCCGCCGGCTGGGCGTGGTGGTTCAAGCGGCTTTACCCGAAGGACGCGGTGATGGCGAACCTGGAGCGCCGCGCGCGCGAGCAGAAGCTCGGCGTCTGGCAGGACAGGGCGCCGGTCCCGCCGTGGGACTTCCGCGAGAAGCACCCGCGTCAGGGCGCGACCGCCGGACGTGCCGTGGCCGAATCCCGGCGGGCCCCGTGGTCCCGCCCTACCCCGATCTCCTGGCTTCGCTGCTCCTCGTTTTCTGAAGACCCGGCGACCCCGCCTTGTTTTGCGCTGCCGCCAAACCGCAGAACGCAGCGAGGTCGCTGCGGCTCCAGTCGACCGACCCGCTTTGTGGGCGGGGTGCCCTCAACAAACCAAACGGAGCGGCCTATACTTTCACCGGCTTGAGCTTCCAGATGTCCCGCGCGTATTCGCGGATGGTGCGGTCGCTGGAGAATTTGCCCATGCGGGCGGTGTTGAGGATGGCCATCCGCGCCCATTTCGCCTTGTCGCGGTAGGCGGCGTCCACCCGGAGGTGCGCGTCGCTGTAGCTGCGGAAATCGGCCAGCACCATGAACGGGTCGCCGCCCGACAGCAGGCTGTCGTGGACGTGGGCGAAGACCCCGTGTTCGCCGGGCGTGAAATAATCGCTGCCCAGCCACTCCACCACGGCGCGCAACTCGTCGTCGGTGTGATGGAACTCCCGCGGGTTGTAGCCGCGCGCGCGGAGGGCCGTGACCTCGTCGACGTTCATGCCGAAGATGAAGATGTTCTCGTCGCCCACCTCCTCCTTGATCTCGACGTTGGCGCCGTCGAGTGTGCCGATGGTGAGGGCGCCGTTGAGCGAGAGCTTCATGTTGCCGGTGCCGGAGGCCTCCTTGCCGGCGGTGGAGATCTGCTCGGAGAGGTCGGCCGCCGGGATGATCTTCTCGGCCAGGGACACGCGGTAGTTCGGCAGGAACGCCACCTTCAGCTTGCCGTTGATGCGGGGATCGCCGTTGATGCGGGCGCCGACGATGTTGATGGCCCGGATGATGTTCTTGGCGAGGTCGTAGCCGGGCGCGGCCTTGGCGCCGAAAACGAAGACGCGCGGGACCACGTCGAGGTTCGGATTCTGCAGGAGCCGGCGGTAGAGCGCGATGATGTGGAGCAGGTTCAGGTGCTGGCGCTTGTATTCGTGCAGGCGCTTGATCTGCACGTCGAAGAGCGCGTCGGGCGAGACGTCGACGCCGCACTCGGCCTGGATGACCCCGGCCAGCTCGACCTTTTTGGCGCGCTTGATGGCCATGAACTCACGCTGGAACCCGGCGTCGCCGGCGGACTTTTCCAGCTGGCGCAACTGGTCGAGGTCGCGAACCCACGCGTCGCTGCCCAGCCTCCTGGTGATGAGGGCGGAGAGCAGCGGGTTGGCCTTCAGCAGCCAGCGGCGCGGCGTGATGCCGTTGGTCTTGTTCTGGAATTTGCCGGGATAGAGGGCGTCGAACTCGGGAAAGAGATCCTTCTTGAGCAGGTCGGTGTGCAGCGCCGCCACGCCGTTGACGGCGTGCGAGCCGGTGACCGAGAGGTTGGCCATTCGCACCTGCTTCTTGCCGTTTTCCTCGATCAGCGAGCAGACGGTCTTCTTCCAGTTGTCGCCCGGCCATTGTTTCTCCACGGCCTGCATGAGGCGCTCGTTGATGTCGTAGATGAACTGGAGGTGGCGCGGCAGCACCTTTTCAAACAGCCCGACGCTCCACTTCTCCAGCGCCTCGGGCATCAGGGTGTGGTTGGTGTAGGCGAAGGTCCGGCTGGTGATGGCCCAGGCGGCGTCCCAGGCCATGTTCTGCTCGTCGAGAAGGATGCGGAGCAACTCGACGATCGCGATGGCGGGATGGGTGTCGTTGAGCTGGACCGCGACCTTGTCGGCGAAGTTGGCCCATGAGTTGGAGGGATTGCGCAAATGGCGGCGGATGATGTCGCGCAGCGAGCACGCCACGAAGAAATACTGCTGCATGAGGCGCAGCTCCTTGCCGTTCTCGGTCTTGTCGTTCGGATAAAGCACCTTCGAGACGGTTTCGCCGATGGCTTTTTCCCGGACGGCCTCGACGTAACCGCCGCGGTTGAACGCATCGAGGTCGAAGTCCTCCGTGGATTTCGAGGCCCAGAGCCGGAGGAGGTTGACGGTCTTGGTGCCGTAGCCGGCGATCGGGATGTCGTGCGGCACGCCGAGGATGGTCTTGGTGTCGACCCAGCGCGGGCGGTAGTTGCCACGGTCGTCGAACACGTTTTCCACGCGGCCGAAAAGACGGACTTCCTGGATGAATTCCGGCCGCATGACCTCCCACGGGCTCCCGAAGATGATCCAGTTGTCGGGGTGCTCGATCTGCTGGCCGTGCTCGAACGCCTGCTTGAAGAGGCCGTATTCGTAATAAATGCCGTAGCCGAGCGCCGGATAGTCGAGCGTGGCGAGCGAATCGAGGAAGCAGGCGGCCAGCCGGCCGAGGCCGCCGTTGCCCAGGCCCATGTCCGCCTCGGAGTTGCGGATTTTATCGAAATCCTGCCCGAGCGATTTCAGCGCGGCCTCGGCGGTTTCCAGCAGGCCGGTGGCGAGCAGGTTGTTGCCGAACAGGCGGCCCATGAGGTATTCGAGCGAGAAGTAATAGACGCGGCGGACGTTGCTGCCATTGTGCACGGCCTGCGTTGCAATCATGCGCTCGTGGATGGTGTCGCGCACCGCCAGCGCCGTGGCCACCCACCAGTCGCGCGGCGTCGCCGAGCCGGTATGGCGCGCCAGGGTCGACACCAGGTGCCGCTCGATGAGCGAGCGGAGGATCACTTCGGGCGAATCCGGGTGCGGTCGGCCCGGGCTTTTGGCAGGCTTGACTGGCTTGGCGGCTTTGGCTTTCGAGGACATAGGGGGGAACTGAATCACAAGCCGTGCCAGCCGGACAGGCAAGGAGGGATTCGGCCGGCAGGTGACGATAACGTGAACCATTGCAGGTCGGCCGTCGGAGGACGTCGGGCACAAAGCCCGACCTGCATTCCGGGCGACGGACCGCCCTACTTCTGAAACCGCCGCGCCAGCTCTCCCCGGCTCAGCTCGAAATGCGTGGGACGGCCCGCCGGGCTGGTGTGGGGCTGGGCACAGCCGAAGAGCTGCGCCGCCAGCGCCAGGGCCTCGGTTTCGGTGACTGCCGCGGGCAACCGCACCGCCTTTTGGGCCGCAAGCCGGGCCAATTCCTCGTCCGCCAGCTCGGCTTTTTTTTCGTCCAGCCGGCCCTCGCGCATCAGGCCGATGACATCGCGCAGGAAAATCTCCGCATCCGCCGGCTCGAGCCACACGGGCACCGACTCGATGCGGAAGAAATTCCGGCCGAACTCCCCCACTTCCAGCCCGTGCCGGTGCAAAAACTTCAACCGGTCCGTCAGCAGCGCGCTGGCGATGGCGTCCAACTCCACCGGCAGAGCGAAGAGCAGCCGCTGGCTGGCGACTTCGCCGCGGGCGAATTGCGCCTGCAGCCGCTCGAACCACACCCGTTCATGCGCCGCGCGCCGGTCGAGCACGACCACCCCGCCCGGCGCCTCGAACAGGGCGTAGTCGCCATGCGCCGTCCCAAGGAAACGCCAGCCCGCGAGGGCAGCCGGATTTTCGATTTTGGATTTCGGATTTTGGATTGCCGGAACCGCGACAGGCATCGTTGCGGCGGGCGGGAAGGGTGTGACCGCCGGGCGCGCCGGGAATGAGGAAAAATGCCGGAACGGCTGCGCCATCACGCCCGGGGCCGGCGGCGTAATTGGATCACCTGGCAGGTAATCCGGAGGCTGGTAGGGCGCGGACTCCGTCCGCGTCGCGGCGGCGAAGGGACTCCCCGCCCTACCCTCCAGGTTTGTCTCAGCCGCCGGCTGGCCGAATTCCCGCAGCCGCTGCAGCACCGCGCGGATCACGAAACCGCGCACCGCGCCTTCGCTGCGGAAACGCACCTCGCGTTTCGCCGGGTGCACGTTCACGTCCACCGCCGCGGGATCCAGGTCGAGAAACAGCACGGCGACGGGGTAGCGGCCCTTGGCCAGGGAGGTGGCATAGGACTCGATGAGCGCGTAGTTCAACGTGCGGCTGTCCACCGGCCGGCGGTTGACGAACATGAGCATCTCGTGCCGCGTCGCGCGGTTCACCCCGGGCGGGCCGATGAGGCCGGTGAGCCTGAGTCCCGCCTCGGCCATTTCCACGGGCAGCAGGTCGGCCACCAGTTGCCGGCCGAAGATCTCCCCCACCCGCTCCGCGAGCGTCGTGCACACCGGCGACTGGAACAACACGCGGCCGTCCTCGATCAGCGTGAACGCCGTCGCCGGACAGGCCAGGGCGTAAAGCCGCACCGTCTGGATGATGTGCGCCGACTCGGTGGCGTCGGTCTTGAGGAACTTGCGCCGCGCCGGCACCGAGTTGAACAGATGCGACACCGTGATGCGCGTCCCCGGGGCGAGGCCGCATTCGCGCACGTGCACGAGCTTGCCGCCGTTGACCACGACCTCCGTGCCCGCCGGCGCGTCCGCCCGACGGGTCTGCAACTGGAAATGGGAGACGCTCGCGATCGATGGCACGGCCTCGCCGCGGAAACCGAACGTGCCGAGCCGGTCGAGATCCGCGGTCTCCACGAGCTTGCTGGTGGAGTGGCGTTCGAGCGAGAGCAGCGCGTCGTCCTTCGTCATGCCGCTGCCGTTGTCCTCGACGCGGATGGCGGCCCGTCCGCCGCTGCGGAACTCCACCTCGATCCGCGTCGCCCCGGCATCGAGGCTGTTTTCCACCAGTTCCTTCACCACCGCGGCCGGCCGCTCGATAACCTCGCCCGCGGCGATCTGGTTGGCGACCCGGTCGGAGAGGATGCGGATGACAGGCATGGGCCGACCAGCGTGCAAAAAACCGCCCGCGGCGCGAGCCGATAGCCGGAAATTCTCACGCCATACCACACGCCCCGGACTCGCTGTGGGGAGGCGCCCCGCTCTCCAGGGGGGATGGTATCGGTCAATCCCGAGGACCCGGAGTGGATTTTACCACTAATGGATTCATCAAGGGATGAA
>JAYVZM010000055.1:0-2569 GCA_043783345.1 Verrucomicrobiota bacterium | reverse complement strand
CACGAGCATCACGCTCAGCATCAGCCCGGCCCCGCGGGCGTCGTGAAACGAACCGGCCAGCTGCGAGAAGAGCAACGCCGGCAGCCCCAGCCAGTAGGTCACCCGGTTGGCCTCCTTCAAAAACCCGACGGAGACAAAGTTGGTTCTCTGCAACACGGCACCGAGCGCGATCAACAGAAAGACCGGCGCCAGGATGTTGAAGATTTGCACGCGGGACGAGCCTTGGCGGACGGCCGCAGCGGGTCTAGCCCGTTTTCGCTTCGCCCTGCGCGCAAAAACTGCTGCGCTTGTGGCATGTCGCATTCCATCGCTTTCATCGGCACGGGCGTCATGGGCCGGAGCATGGCCGGACACCTGCTCAAGGCCGGACACACCCTCCACGTCTTCAACCGCACGAAGGCCAAGGCCCAGCCCCTGCTCGCCGCCGGGGCGCATTGGCATGACACCGCCGGCGCGGCGGCGGCGCAGGCGGACTTCGTCTTCACCATCGTCGGCTTCCCCGCCGACGTGGAGGAAACCTACTTTGGCCCGGCGGGCGTCATCGCCCGCGCCCGGCCCGGGGCGGTGCTGGTCGACATGACAACTTCCAGCCCGCTGCTCGCGCAGCGGATCACCGCCGCCGCCCAAGCCAGGGGTCTGGTGGCGCTGGATGCGCCGGTGTCGGGGGGCGACGTCGGGGCGCGCGAGGCGCGTCTCGTCATCATGGTCGGCGGCGAGCCGGCAGCCTTTGCCCGGGTCAAGCCGCTGCTGGAATTGATGGGCGGGAACATCGTCCTGCACGGGGCCGCCGGCGCCGGCCAGCATTGCAAGATGGCGAACCAGATCGCCATCGCCTCGAGCATGATGGCCTGGTGCGAGGCGGTGGCCTATGCGCAGAAAGCCGGACTCGACCCGGCGCGGGTCATTGAGAACATCGGCGGCGGCGCGGCCGGCAGCTGGTGCCTGAACCACCTGGGGCCGCGCGCGCTGCGCGGCGACTTTGCGCCCGGCTTCTATGTGAAGCATTTCCTGAAGGACATGCGCATCGCCCTCGAATCCGCCGAGGCGATGCACCTCGGCCTGCCCGGCTTGCAGCAGGCGAAAAAACTTTACGACGAAGTGGCGCGCCGCGGCTGGGAGGGCAATGGCACACAGGTGCTGCTGCGGCTTTACCAGGCGCAGGGGTGAGCGGCGACGGTCAGCGACGACCGGAGACAACGGGGGGCGCCGTCCCGCCGTCGACCCAGTAGCCCTCGATCATGCTGAAAACGGGACGTTGGGGCAGGCCCAGCTCGTTGTGGTAAAGCTGGCTCACGAGGATATCGATCGCGGTGGCGCCGATAAGGGGCAGGTTCTGGTTGATGCCTGCCACTGCCTCGACATGGGTCAGCCGCGTCTGCTCCACGTCGAGCGCGGCATAGGCCACGTCGCCGGGAATCTCGTAGCCGAGCCGCTTCAGCGCGAGGAACTGCCCCGGGCCGAACCCGATCACGGCATCGGGCCGGGCCCGCTTCATCCAGCTCTTCATCTGGCGGACTTCCTCTCCGGTCGTGGTCAGAAGCGGCTCGAGGCGGGAACCGCCGGCCGTCTTCTGCGCGGCGAGGTAGCCGCCGAGCCAGAGGTAATTCACCCGGCTGTTCTCGTCGCGATCCAGCAGCAGGCCGATCCGGCGATAACCGAGCCGCAGCAGCCGGTCATAGGCGAGGAAGGAACCGCGGAAATGGTTGTGCGTGCCGCGATGCAGCGCGTGGTGGTTGAAGACGTAGCCCAGGCCGACGCAGATCAGATGCGACCAATCGAGTTCGTGGGTGTAGACGGGCTGGGGAAAGGGCGTGATGAGATGGGCGCGGACGGCGCGGGCCTGCAGCATCCGGCAGGTGGCCGCCGCCCCGGCGCCGCCGGGACCCAGCCAGAACGGTTCGATGCGCATGCCGAGCTGCTGGGCCCGCAACCGGGCGCCTTCGAAGCAGCCGACGCTGAACGAATGATTTTTCCAGTCGTCGGCCGTCGGCCCGCCGTTGAGAAAGCCGACCACCTCGGGCGCGGATTTGTGCTGCTTCAACCGCACCTGGCTCATCAGGGCGGACACGAGCAAATTGGACCGGTAGCCCAGCCGGTCCGCGAGGTTGCGCAGGCGTTCCCGCGTCGGCTCCGGAATGGAAGGATGGTTGCGCAGGCTCAGCGCGACGGTGGTGTGGCTCACGCCGGCGCGCCGGGCAATTTCCCGCAACGTCGGTGGATTCGCCGGGGTGCCAGAAGCCATGCCCCAGCCTGCGGGCAAACCGGGCTGCACGGCAATTCATTTTACGTGGAAAGCAGCGGGGCGCTTGGCCGACGGTCCCGGACCTAGCAAGCTGCACCCCGTCGAGCCCCCCTGTCTGTATTACCCTCGATAACCCCGGGTCAAATCACGCCTCCACCGCGTAACCCCGGGCCGGACAACCCTCCACCCCATACACCCATGAACCTAATGCAACCTGCGCGAGGTCTGTCTCGCCGTTTCAAGCCGTCTGCAGCCACCGTGCTGTTTTCCCTGTTGATTGCCTCGGCCGTCACGATGTCCGCCCAGACTCCTCCCCCCGCCCAGGCT
>JAYVZM010000054.1:0-6745 GCA_043783345.1 Verrucomicrobiota bacterium | reverse complement strand
ACGAGATCGACGCCGCGCTGGTGGCCCTCCTCGGTGAAGTGCCCATGACCGTCGTTGATATAGAGAAGATTGGGGGCGTTGAAGCGGCAGACATAGATGTCGAGAAAGCCGTCGTTGTTGACATCGGCCAGAATCACGCCGGTTTTCCAGCCAACGCCGCCCGTTGCGGCCAGACCGCCCACGCCGGCCTGTTCCGTGATATCGACAAACTTGAACGGCGCCACCTGCTTGAAGAGCTTGTTCGGGCGGGTCTTGTTGACGACATAGATATCGACCAACCCGTCTCCGTCCAAATCGCCGACGGCGATGCCGGTTCCGACGGAGCCGCCCTGAAACTCCGTGTAACGGCTGCCCCACATCGCCGGATCGTCGTAGGGATTTTCAACCTGCAGGCCGGATTCCGCCGCCGGAATGGACGTGAAGGTCATCTGCGGGGCGGTGCCGCTCTTTTTGGCGAAGGGCGTTGCCGCGAGATTCGGAATCGGGGCGGCGGCACCCGAAAGCGAATAAACGGCAAGGGCGGCCGCGACCATGATGGGGCGAGGGAAGTGCATGGGTGTGTTCTTCGGGAGCGTTGGAGTGGGGCAAAAACGGCGGCCGCCGGCGTGAGACGGAGACGACGAGGCGCGCGCACCCTAGCGCCCGCCCCGGGCGGCGACTGCGCTTTTCTTGCCCAAGGCAGGTCACTTATTGACCTGAGGGGTGAATCGCCGCCGGGCGGTGGCCAATGGCGAGACCACCCACCGCGGATTCGGCCCTCACGGCCGGGCCGGCGGCACGCGCGTCAGCAGCTTGACCAACACCGCCGGATCGCGCGTGGGCAGCTGACAGACGAAATTCTCGCAGACATAGACGGTGGGCGGGTCACCCGCGTCGGCGGGCAGGGCGGCGATGAATGGAACCTTGGCCTCGAAGAAGGGCCGGCTCTGCCGGTCGACCCGCATGAGCACCCGGCGCGGCAGAAACCGCCGCCACACCTCCTGGACCAGCCGCGCCGTGTCGACGGAGGCCGCCTCGCCTTGGACGATGACCTGTTGCGGCGAACCCTCGAGCCAGCCGAGGGAGGCCAGCATCTGCGGCAGCGCGGCGGGGGAGCGCTCGAGCTGCGGGCCGAAGGCGCGGGCGGTGCGCGCCGCCAGCTCGCGCCAGTCATCGCGATGCATGATGCCGGCCAGTCGGGCCAGGTTGCGCACCGCGATCGAATTTGGGGAGGGCTCGGCGTCATCCGCGTCCTCTTTCAAGCGCAGCAGCAGGCTGGCATCCGCGCCGGTGAAAAACCCGCCGGCCGCGGCGTCCGCGAACAACTCATTCTGTTTTTCCTGCAGTTGCATCGCCCAGTCGAGCCAGCGCACCTCAAAGGTAGTTTCGTAGAGATCGAGCAGCCCCTGGATCAGGAAAGCGTAGTCCGCGGCAAACCCGGATTCGTCGCGCCGGCCCGCGGCATAACTGCGGGCCAGCCGGCCGGTGGCGGGCTCGAAGAGCCGCGCCCGCAGAAATTCGGCGGCCCGCGTCGCCGACGTGGCGTAGGACTCATCGCCCAGAATCTGCGCCGCCCGGGCGAAGGCCGAGATCATCAGCCCGTTCCACGCGGTGACCACCTTCTCGTCGCGCCGCGGCCGCGGCCGCCGCGCCCGTTGCGCCAGCAGTTGGTGGCGGGCTGTCGCCAGTCGGGCGCGGGCCGCCTCGCCGGTGATTTTAAAATGGGCCGCCGTCTCCGCGAGCGGGTGGGCGCGGAACAGGATGTTGCGGTGGGCAAAGGCGCCGTCCGGGTCGCTGGCGACATTGCCGTCGGGCTGCGCGCCGAAGTGAAAGGCAAACAGGGCGGCATTGCCCGGCCCCAGCGTTTTTTCGATTTCGTTTTGCGTCCAGAGATAAAACGCACCCTCGCCGTGCTGGGTGGGATCGTCGGGCCGGGGGCTGTCGGCGTCCTCCGCCGAATAGAATCCGCCGGCCGGGTCGGTCATCTGGCGCTGCACGTAGCCGAGGATGTCGCGGGCCGTTTCCGGAAACACCGGGTCGGGGGACAACTGCCCCGCGGTCAGGAAGGTGTTCGCGAGTTGCGCCTGGTCGTAGAGCATCTTTTCGAAATGGGGCACGCGCCACGCCGCATCGGTGGCATAGCGATGGAATCCGCCGTCGAGCTGGTCGTTGATCCCGCCGCCGGCCAGCGCGCGCAGGGTTTGCAGGGCCAGCGTGAGCGACTCAGCGCGCTGGGCGGCGTCCGGCGAGGTGGCGGCGAGGTCGAAAAGAAATTCGAGCATGACCGGCGAAGGGAACTTGGGCGCGCCCCCGAATCCGCCATGGGCGGCATCAAAGGACCGGGCGATGTCTTTGAATCCCCGTTGGCGCAGTTCGGCGACGGGCAGCGCCGCCGCTGAGGCGATCGCTTGCGTGTCCGCTTTCAGCGCCTGAAGCATGTTCTCGGATTGGTGGACGACCTTTTCGCGATTGCCGGCCCACAGGGTCGCGATGCGGGTCAGCATGGTCTGGAATCCCGGCCGGCCGTCGCGATCGTCCGGCGGATAATACGTGCCGCCGGCAAACGGCTTCAGGTCGGGCGTCAGCCAGACGGACATCGGCCAGCCGCCTGCACCCGTCGAAGCCAGGACGAAGGTCATGTAGACTTGATCCACGTCGGGCCGCTCTTCGCGGTCCACCTTGATGCTGACGAAATGCTCGTTGAGCAACTGCGCGATGGCGGGATTGGAAAATGATTCGTCCGCCATCACATGGCACCAGTGGCAGGTGGAATAACCGACGGATAGGAAAACCGGTTTATTTTCCCGGCGCGCCTTCTCGAAAGCCTCGGGGCCCCAGGGATACCAATCCACCGGATTGTAGGCGTGCTGGCGCAGATAGGGTGATTTTTCGGAGAGCAGCCGGTTGGCTTTTGCCGGTTCGGGCGCCGGAGTGGCGGCGGCAGCACAGGCCCCCAATCCAGCGGCCAGCGAAACGATGACGACGCAAAAGATTCGCCAAATTGAATATCTATATAAGAGGCGCATTGGGGAATTGGATGACGAGGCCGCTGCTAGTTGACGGAACAGATATTCCTCCTGCCGCGAGGAATTCCAAGGCAAAGTTTCTGGAAATATGTTCACAGTGAGCGATTAACGGTAATTCGTCCCTGATTCACGGCGGTTCGCCACAATTGGATTCTGCGGTTTAGGCGAACACTCTACCTAATCAAACAAAGGCGCAGATTAAGTCATGCTTATCGCGCATTGGAGACTAACACCGCACCCCAACCCCCACCCGGCGCATGCTCAATCGCATTTCTTGGATCATTCTGGGCCTTTTGGTCATGGCGGTTGGGGTGGCGTTTGCCATCCGTCGGGTTCGGGAGCCTGAATCCACGCCGGCGTTGCGCGGCCAGGCGATCGCCCGAAAGTTGGGTTGCTTCAGTTGTCACGGGGTGGAAGGAGGCGGGGGCGTGGCTGACCCGGGTGCCCGCAGCGGACTCGTCCCGGGTTGGGACGGGCCAACTGTCGCCACCTACGCCCGGAACGAGGCCGAGGTGCTTGAGTGGATCCTCGACGCCAAGCCAGTGCGATTGAAAGACGTCGATATCAATGCCGGCCGAAAGCCGCTGCTGCCCATGCCCGCTTACCGGAACAAGCTTTCGCAGCAGGAACTGGCCGACTTGATGGTGTATTTCCGCGCGGTGTCGGCCTTCGATACGAACATCCCGGCGCTCGCCTACGAAGGCAGGCATGAGGCGGCCAGGCTGGGCTGCTTTGCCTGCCATGGTCCCGGCGGCGTCGGTGAACACCCGAACCCCGGCAGCTTCAAGGGCCACATCCCCGCTTGGGATGGTGAGGAATACGCCGAGATCGTGCGCGACGACGGCGAGCTTCGCGAGTGGATCATGAACGGCTACCCCAAGCGCCTGGGAGACAACCCGGCGGCCCGGCATTTCCTCCAGTCTCAGATCGTGCAGATGCCGCCCTACCGGAGCGTGATCGCCGACGATCAGCTGGCGAAGATCATGGGCTATATTCAATGGCGGCGCACGCCCCGGAAGCCCGCCGAGATGCATGACCCGGTCGTCCCGACCTTCCCGCCGGAAACCGGCCGCCCGCCGTCGCCCGTCTACCGCTCGCCTCAATTCATCTGTCTGGGGCCCGACCAGCGGCAGGCCTACGTCGTGAACTATACGGCAAATCTTGTCTCCGTCATCGACATCCGCGAGCGAAAGGTCCTTCGCGAGATCCCGGTCGGTTCGCGTCCGACTCAGGCCAGGTTCTCACCGGACGGCCGCTTCCTCTACGTCAGCTGCACCTGGGCGGGCAAGATCGACGTCATCGACGTCGCCCAAGGGAAAGTCGTTCGTTCGCTGACGGCCGGGTTTGAACCGTGCGGATTGAGTGTTTCCGCGGACGGCCGCCAGCTCTTCGTGACGAACGTCGTTTCCAGCACCCTTTCGATTCTCGACGTCGAGTCCGGCCGCACCCTCTCGGAGACACCGGTCGGCAGCCAGCCGCGGTTCGCCACGCTCGCGCCGGACGGCGGGCGGCTCTTCGTTTCCAACGGCCTCTCTCCGTGGGTATCGGTCCTCGACCCGAAGAACGGCCGCGAGCTCGGGCGCTACGACATGGGCCGGGCGTCGATGCTGCGCGAAATCGTCTGCAGCCCGGACGGCCGCTGGGCCTTTCTCACCAATCTCGTTTCGCACAACGAAGTGCCGACGGTCCAGATGGAGCGCGGCTGGATCAACTCCAACGGATTCTCGGTGTTGGATCTCACGAAGCCGGGAAGGCGTGTCACCCTACTCCTCGACCAGCTGCTCTCCGGCGCGACGAATCCCTGCGGCCTCGCGCTCTCAGCCGACGCCCGGCGGCTCTACGTCAGCCTCGCCGGCATCCACGAGATCGCGATTGTCGACGTGCCGGCCGCACTGGAGCTCGCGGCGCAGGCGAAGACCCCGCAGGAGATCCAGCGGCTCGAGGAGGACGTGGAGATCCTGCAGCGGCAGAAGATCGCCCGGCGCCTGCCGGCGGGCGGGCTCGGGCCGCGCTCGCTTGCCTTGAGCGAGGCCACGGGCGAGTTGCTCGTCGCGAACTATTTCAGCGACACCGTCACCGTGCTCGACGCCGAAACCGGCGAGGTCCGCGCCACGATCCCGCTCGGTGCGCCTCAGGAGATGACGGAGTGGCGCAAGGGCGAGCTGATGACCAACGACGGCCGGCTCACCTACCAGAACTGGATCAGCTGCACGAGCTGCCACCAGGAGGATGCTTCGAGCGACGGACTCAACTGGGACCTCGCCAACGACGGCCTCGGCAACGCGAAAAACAACAAGTCGCTCCAGGATGCCCACGACACGCCGCCGGTGATGTGGAGCGGGGTGCGCGCCGATCTCTTCGACGGCGTCGGGGCGGGCGAGCGGTTCCAGGGTTTCGTGCCGATGGCCCATGTCCAGGGCCCGATCATGGAATATCTCTCGCATCCCGACCGCGCGCCGAGTCCCTACCGCAACGTCAATCCCGAGGCGATCGCGCAGGGCAAAAAGCTCTACCTCGTCGCCGGCTGCGAGGTCTGCCATCCCGGCCCGAGCTACTCCGACCTGAAGTTCCACGACCTCGGTTTCGGGACGCCCAACGATTTTCGCAACCGCTTCGACACGCCGTCAATCCGCAGCTCCTATCGCACGGCGCCCTATCTCCACGACGGCCGCGCGCCCGACTTGCTCTCGCTGTTTACCGAGCACAACCCCAACGACCTGCACGGTCGCACGAAGGGTTTCACCGCGCAGGAGCTGGATGACCTGATCGCTTACGTGAGGAGCCTCTGATGAATTTGAGAAATCAGATTTTGCCATGGTTCGTCCGGCTGGCGGCTTTCGCCCCGATGCTGCAGCTGCTCGCGAACGCGACCCCGGAGGTTGCTGATCCGACTGCCGCCTACAGCCCCGGCGGCATGCATTACCCCTATGGCGCGTTATCGCCGGAACTCGCGCGGGAGGTCCAGCGCGCCGACGTGGGCAATCCACCGTCGCGTTTCGGCAAGCTCACCAGCAAACAGTGGGCCTACGGCGCGACCTGGACCCGCGAGAATCTCCGGCCCGTGCCAAATCCGCACCCGGCGCCGGAACCGCAACCGCGGCGCGACCACCCGTTCGATGTCGCGGTCAGCGGCGACGGCACGAAGGCCTACGTGAGTTTGCTCGGGTCCGAAATGCGGCCGGGCAGCGAGGTCGCCGTCTACGACGTGGCTTCCGGCCGGATGGCCCGGCGGATTCCCCTCAAACCCGCCGGCGAGTCGGGCCCGGCGGGTTCGGCGCCGATGCGCCTGCACCTCCATCCCGATGGCCGCCACCTGTTCGTCACCAACCGGTTTTCCAATTTCATCAGTGTCATCGACACCGGGCGCGACGAGGTCGTGTTCGAGATCCCTCTCGATTTCTACGCCCAGGGACTGACGTTTTCGCCGGATGGCAAGATTGCCTGGGTCGTCAACCGTTACCTGGACGAGGTGTTCGTCATCGATATCCAGGCGGACGGCGATGCGTTTTCGGCGAAGATGCGCGTGATGGGCGGCCTCGACGACCAGGCTTACTTCGCCCCGGACGGCATCGGCAAAATCATGCAGCAGAGCTGCGGCACGACCGGCTGCCACGAGGTGAAACGCGGCGGTTTTGTCGCCGGCGCCGATCTCCGCGAGAGTTTCATCTCCGCGCTGGACCACGTCATCCCCGGCCGCTCCGCCGAGAGCCGGCTGCTGCGCGCGGTCACCCGCGCGCGCG